>NZ_JBQQBW010000090.1:0-28407 GCF_052245415.1 Streptomyces sp. 8N706
CGGACGAGCACACCGCCGGGGCGGGCGCGGAGCGGGAAGATGTGGCCGGGGCGTACGAAGTCGCCGGAGGTACTGGCTCCGTCGGCGAGCAGCCGGAGGGTGGTGGCCCGGTCGGCGGCGGAGATACCGGTGGAGACGCCGTGTCCGGCCGAGGCGTCGACGGACACGGTGAACGCGGTGCCCATCGACTCGGTGTTCTGCTCGACCATCTGGGGAAGGTCGAGCCGGTCCAGATCCCCGCCCTCCATGGGTGCGCAGATCAGCCCGCGGCACTCGCTCATCATGAAGGCGACGATCTCGGGGGTGGCCTTTTCGGCGGCGATGACGAGGTCTCCCTCGTTCTCGCGGTCCTCGTCGTCCACGACGACGACGGGGCGGCCGGCGGCGATGTCGGCGATCGCGCGCTCGACGGGGTCGAGACGCAGATCCTCGTCGTCGGTGTCGTACCAGCTCTGCAGTGCGGTCATGCCGCTGCTCCTTCCAGGGCGGCCGGGCTCATACGGGAGCGCAGCCACCAGTCGCGCATGCCCCACAGGACGAGCACGAGGTAGACGACGTAGACGAGGCCGGAGAAGGCCAGGCCGCTGCTGAAGGCGAGGGGGACGCCCACCAGGTCGACGAGGACCCAGGCGAACCAGAACTCGACGGTGCCGCGGGCCTGGGCGACCATCGCCGCGAGGGTGCCGACGAAGATGTACGCGTCGGGCCAGGGGTTCCAGGAGAGTTCGGGGACGGCGGTGAACAGGCCGCCGACGGCGAGCGTCCCGAGGAGGGTGCCGCCGAGGAGGAAGAGGCGCTCGCGCGGGGTGGCGAACCGTACGGCGACCTCGCCGCCGTGGTCGCGGCGTCCCCGCTGCCACTGCGTCCAGCCCCAGACAGCGACGCCGATGACCAGTAGTTGCTTGCCGACGCCTCCGCTGAGCTGCGCGGACCCGTAGGCGGCGACGAGGATGGCACCGGAGAGGAGCTGGGCGGGCCAGGTCCATAGGGAGCGGCGCCAGCCGAGGGCGAGGGCGGCCAGTCCGACGGTGTTGCCGATCATGTCGGACCAGATGACCTGTTGGCCGAAGGCTTGGAATGCCTGGCTGTTGAGCCAGTCGAGGGCGTTCACCGCACGGTCTCCGTACCGGTGCGGGCCGCGCGGTCGGTGAGGTCCGCGCTGTCCGTACGCTCCGCGCCGAGCAGCCGCTCGACGTACTTGGCGAGGACGTCCACTTCGAGGTTCACCGGGTCGCCCGGCTGCTTGCCGCCGAGGGTGGTGAGCGCGAGCGTGGTGGGGATCAGGCTGACGGTGAAGTAGTCGGGGCCCGCTGCGACGACGGTGAGGCTGATGCCGTCGACGGTGATGGAGCCCTTGTCGACGACATACCGCGTCAGGTCACCGGGCAGCGAGATCTTGACGATCTCCCAGTGTTCGGCGGGCGTGCGTTCGAGGATGGTGCCGGTGCCGTCCACATGCCCCTGGACGAGGTGGCCGCCGAGGCGCCCGCCGAGAGCCATGGGCCGTTCGAGGTTGACGCGGGAGCCGGGGACGAGGGCGCCGAGGCTGGAGCGGTTCAGGGTCTCGGCCATCACATCGGCGGTGAACTCGCCGTCGGCGGTGTCGACGACGGTGAGGCAGACACCGTTGACGGCGATCGAGTCGCCGTGCTTGGCGCCTTCGGTGACGACGGGGCCGCGCAGTCGGAAGCGGGAAGCGTCGCCGAGATGCTCGACTGCGGCGACCTCACCCAGTTCTTCGACGATTCCGGTGAACACGTCAGCTCTCCTCGGAGGCAATGGCGGTGGCGGTGGGTACGGCGGTGATGCGCAGATCGGGGCCCAGCCGGGCGGTGTCGGTGATGTCCAGCCGCAACGCCCGCGCGATGGTGCTGATTCCGGCGTCGGCGAGAACCGTCGGCCCGGCGCCGAGCAGCGCGGGAGCGAGATAGCCGACGACCCGGTCGACGGCGTGGGCCGCAACGAAGGCACCGGCGAGTGTCGGACCGCCCTCCAGCAGGACCGAGCGCACATCGCGCTCGTGAAGGGCCCGGAGGAGGGCGGGGATGCTCAGTCCGCGGGCAGGCGCACGCGGCAGCCTGAGGACCGGGGCGAGACCTTCGAGGTGACCGGCTCGGGCGTCCTCGGCCACGGCGACCAGCGTGGGCGCGGTGCCATCGAGGACCCGGGCGCCGGGCTTGACCGCGGTGGCGTTGCTGTCGACGACGACCCGCAGCGGCTGGGTGACCTCGGTGTCCATCAGGGCGGCGTCCCGCAGACGGGCGCCCAGCTGCGGGTCGTCCGCCCGGGCGGTGCCGGAGCCGACGACGACGGCGTCCGCCCGGGCACGCAGCCGGTGGACGTCCGCCCGGGACTCCGGGGAGGAGATCCAGCGGCTGGTGCCGTCGGCGGCGGCGACCCGGCCGTCGAGCGTGGCGGCGTACTTCCAGAGCACGAACGGCCTGCCGCGGCGTACGGAGGTCAGCCAGGCGACGTTGCCCTCCTCGGCCTCGTCGGCGAGCAGACCGGCCGAGATGTCGATCCCGGCGGCGGAGAGCGTGGCGGCGCCGCCGGTGGCAGCCGGATACGGGTCGGCGACCGCGTAGACGACCCGGGCGACCCCGGCGTCGATCAGGGCCTGGGCGCAGGGGCCGGTGCGGCCGGTGTGGTTGCAGGGCTCCAGGGTGACGAGCGCGGTGCCGCCGCGGGCCCGCTCCCCCGCCTCCCGGAGAGCGTGGATCTCGGCGTGGGGGCCGCCGGCGCGCTGGTGCCAGCCCTCGCCGACCTGCTGTCCGGAGGCGTCGAGGATCACACACCCGACGATCGGGTTGGGGCTGGTGGACCCGAGTCCGCGGGCCGCGAGCGCGATGGCGCGGCGCATGGCCGCGGCTTCAGCGGGGGCTGCGGTGGCCACCGGGTCCTCCTGCCTCTTCGGGCACGGACTCCGGGGCTGTCGAGATGACAACAGCGGGACGAACGCATCGGGGACGCCGGGCCGGGATGTACGGACCCGTCCGCTGAGGGACGGACCGCCGGGCGGCGCGCACCGGTGCTGGCCCGCCGCGCACTGCCTCCCATCCGGACTTTAACCGTCGGTCCAGGAATTTCACCTGGTCAACCGGCCGCTGGCTGCGGACGGGTCGCGGACTGTAACCGCCGGTTCGGACTTTCACCGACCCCGGAGTGCGCTGACGTCACTGGTACAGAGCCCAGTGTGCCATGCGGGACCGACCGGATGGAGGCGGGCCTGCTGTGGGCTGGGTCACCCGGACGTGGTCTCCAGGGCCTCCAGGCAGGTGACGGGCACCCGTTGGACGAGGTTGTTGGCGAATCCCCCGCGGTTCCAGGGCTGGTCGAGGGGTTGGCTCCGTCCCTCGGCGTCGGTGGCCCGGGCGCTGAGCACATAGCTGCCGGGCTCCGCCGTCCAGGTGTAGGTCCAACTCCGCCAGGCCCAGCGGTGACTGTCCCCGGGCTTCAGCCGGGCCCGGTGCCAGGTGCGGCCGTCGTCGTCGCTGACCTCGACCGTGGTGACGGGCGCGTACCCCGACCAGGCACGCCCTTCGAGCGGCACGACTCCGGGCCGCACGAAGCGGACGCGGGACATGAAGTCGGGGAAACCCGGGGGAACAAGGAGCGCGCGCGGGGCGATTCTCGCCACGGGCTCGCCGGGCTCGTCGGCCTCCTGGCGCAGCCGGTAGGCCTCCGTCTGCTGGAAGCCGGTGAAGGGGACGTCGGCGACGAAGATGTCGCTCAGCCATTTCACATGGGCCATGCCGTACCAGCCGGGCACCACCAGGCGCAGGGGGTAGCCGTGCTGCGGGGGCAGCGGCTCACCGTTCATCGCGTACGCCACGAGCACCTCGGGGTCGTCGCCCATGGCGACCTCGAGCGGGAGGCTGCGCCGGTAGTCCTGTTCGACGCCGCGCTCGACGCCGTGGTCGGCTCCGGTGAAGATCACCTCGACGGCGTCGGGCTCCACCCCGGCCTCGTCGAGCAGGCGCCGCAGCGGCGTCCCGGTCCACTCCGCCGTCCCCACCGCTTCGACGAGCCAGGGCTGGCTCACGGGACGGGGTTCCAGACGGGCCCGTCCGTTGCCCGCGCACTCCATGGTGACGCGCTGCGTGACGGCGGGCAGGGCCCGCAACTCCGCCACATCGAAGCTCAGGGCGCGGCCGACGCGGCCTTCCACGGACAGCTGCCAGGGGCCCGGGGGCGCGTGCGGAATGTCGTAGTGGACGAGGACGTAGTGCAGTCCGGGCGGGGTGAGGTCGTACCGCAGGGCCTCCAGCGGCATACCGTGGTTACGGGCCGCGAGGGCCAGCTCCTCCGGGCTGATCCCCTCGTCGGGCGCGGCCAGCCGGGCGGGGCCGCTGACCTTGCCGAGACCTCCGTCCATGACACCGATTATCGTGCCGACTCCGTGGCCGGGCCACGCGAAGACACCGCGGTTCGGGAGAGGGCTTTACGGGGGAGGACTGGCGGCATGGAGAGTATCGGCGCGGCGGACCGCTCCGCCCCGGCCGGCTTCTCGGAGCGGAGCCTGCGCCGGGCACGCTTCTCCGTGGCCGCGGTGTTCGCCGTGCACGGCGCCGTCACCGGGAGCCTCGCCACCCGTATCCCCTGGATCCAGGACCATACGGGCATCGGCGCGGGCCAACTCGGCCTCGCCCTCGCCTTCCCCGCGATCGGCGCCTCGGTCGCCATGCCGCTGGCGGGGCGGATCAGCCACCGCTTCGGCGCCCGTACCGCGCTGCGCGGGCTGCTCGCTCTCTGGACGGCCTCGCTCGCGCTGCCCGCGCTCTCCCCGCATCTGCCCGCGCTGTGCTGCACCCTCTTCGTCTACGGCGCCACCGCCGGCATGGCGGATGTGGCGATGAATGCGCTGGGCGTGGAGATCGAGGAGCGGCTCGGCCGCCCGATCATGTCCGGGCTGCACGGTATGTGGAGCGTGGGTGCGCTGGCCGGGTCGGCGGCGGGGACGGTCGCGGCCCACGCCGCGCTGGACGCCCGCGCGCATCTGGTGATCGCGGCAGCCGTGCTCACCGCGCTCGGGGCCGTGGCGTGCCGGGGCGTTCCGGACCTGCGCGGCGGCCCGGAGGAGCATCCGCCGCCGCGCTTCGCGCTACCGCCGGCGTCGGCCCTGGTCATCGGTGCGGTGGGGTTCTGCGCGGTCTTCGCCGAGGGCGCGAGCCTGGACTGGTCGGCGGTCTATCTGCGCGATGTCCTCGGCACTTCGGCGGGACCGGCCGCGGCCTCGACGACCGCGTTCGCCTGCACGATGGCCGTGGCGCGGCTGGTCGGCGACGCCGTGGTCGCCCGGTTCGGGGCCGTACGGACCGTACGGGCCGGCGGGGTGCTGGCGACGGCGGGCGGGCTGCTTGTCGTCGCGGCCGTCCACCCCACGATGGCCATGGGCGGGTTCGCGCTGATCGGTACGGGGATCGCGGTCGTCGTCCCGCTGGCCTTCGCGGCGGCGGGCCGGAGCGGGCCGGCTCCGAGTCAGTCGATCGCGGGCGTCGCCACGATCACGTACACCTCCGGGCTGATCGCTCCCTCGGCCATGGGCTCCATCGCCGACGCGACCTCGCTGACGGTCTCCTTCGGCCTCGTCACGGTGCTGGCCTTCGGGCTCGTGGTGGGTGCCGGAGTACTGGGCGCGGCGGGGCGCACGGCGGCCGCTTCCGCCTCCTGCGAGGCAACCGCAGAAGCCCGGTAGCCCTCGGCGCCCGGGCGGGGCCGGTCCGTCGGCAGGCCTCGGCGGCACGCCCGCGCCGAGGGCCGGTGCACGCGGTGAACTCCAGGACCGGTGCTGCCCCACTCGGGGCAGTCGGGCAGCTCGCGCCTGCCCGCGGCTGCCGCCGGACGGGCCACCGCGCCGAGGCGGCCTGCAGGAGAGCCCGGAGCCTCCCCGTCCCGCGGGGGGATGCCGACGGGCACGTAGGCGCCTTGCCGCGGACGGCGCGCCGGGAGACGGACCTACTTACTCACGGCCCGCCGGGTCCTCCGCGGCCTCCCGTGAGCCCGCCGGATCCTCCGGCGGAGCGGCCGTCCGGTCACGCTGCGGTGTCTCGGGGCGGAAGCCCGCGTAGCGCGGGCAGGCGGGGTTGTGGCAGGGGCCCGGTCCCCAGACCGGGACAAAGACGCCGAGGGCCTTCCGCCGCCCCACGATCACCGTGTCGACGGGCCGGCCGCACTCGGGACAGACGGAGGCCGCCGCGCTCTCACTCGGCCTGGGTCTGACGTCCCTGGACATGTGTCAACCGTATGCCCGGGTTCGTCCCGGCACCAGTAGCGGTCCCACCGTCCGGCCGGGTCCCGGGCGGGGCGGCAGCCGCTCCCCGTCCGCCGTCGGCTCGGCAGGGAGGAAGCCGTACGCGTGATGGTCCGCGGCCCGGCGTGCGGAGGGCCGGTTCGCGGCGGTCGGTGCGGAGGTGGCCGTGGGAGAGCTGTGCGACTTTCCCGATGCGCGGGAGGCGTTGGCGGACCCCGGCGCGGGCGGTGGGAAGCAGGCGGCGACGTGCCACCGCGACGCCCCGCGGGAACCGCGGAGTGGACCCCGGCGCCGGCGGTGGTGAGCACGGCGGCGGCGTTCCGCGGGATGGCCGCGTGCCCGCCGCGACGCCCGGGTGGCACGGACCCGCCCGCGGGGTACGGCGGGTGTGCTTCCCCCCTCCCCCGATTACGCCGTTCCGGTCACACCGTGCCGGAGAGGCGGTCCCGCCGCATACGGCGCTGTCACCCTGTGCGCATGACGACGACTCGGCCGCTCGCGGCGGCTGAACTGGACCACGTGGCGGAGCGGATGCGTGTGCTGGACGCCGCACTGCCCGAGCGCGACGGTGTCGCCGTCTTCAACCGGGTGTATCTGACGGTCACCGAGGAGATCGCCCGCCGAGGGTCGTCGGGCTTCTTCCAGAAGCCGTCCGCGGCCCGGGAGTTGGGGGCCCGCTTCGGCCGCCGCTATCTGGCGGCGGTGGACGCGGCGGCGGCCGGGCTCCGCCCGCCGGCCTGCTGGCGGCCGCTGTTCCAGCAGCGCGGCCATCCCGGCGTACGTCCGCTGCAGTTCGCGCTCGCCGGTATCAACGCCCATGTGGGGCACGATCTGGCACTGGCCGTGGTCGACACCTGCTCGGGGCTGGACTGCGAACCGGGGGCGCTGGAGACGGACTTCGAGCGGGTCGGGGATGTGCTGGCAGCGCTGGAGGAGCGGATCCGGGAGGACCTGATGCCCGGGCCCGATCTGCTGGATGTCGCCGATCCACTGACCCATCTCGCGGGCGCGTGGAGTCTGGAGCGCGCGCGGGACGCCGCCTGGGCCGCATCCCGTGTGCTGTGGGGTCTACGGCAAACGGACGAGCTGTACGGGGAGTTCACGGCGCGGCTCGACGAAGGCGTCGGACTCGTCGGCCGCTTTCTGCTCACCCCGCTGGGCTGACGCCTCCCGGCCGATGGCCTCCAGCGCCTGGTCGTTCGTCCGGAGGGGGCGGAGCGGGAGCTCTTGGCGGTCCCGTCGCAGCGGAACCACTCGAGGCCCGCACGGGACGGCGCTGTCCGGACGCGAGGTGTTCGACGGGAGCAAGGGATACGGTGCCCGCGCCCGGTGGTGACGCGCGCCCGGTAGTGGCGGCAGCGGAACCGGACATGGATACGGGCCGCCGCCGCGCTCCTCGCGCGGCGGCGGCCCGGGTTCTGTGCGAGCGGCGCCGGTCAGTCCTCCGGCAGCTCGACCGGAGCGATGCCGTCGTACACATCGCCGGGGCCCGGGTTGGCGCTGTCGGTCTCCCCGCCGAACTGGTGCATCACGCCCCACACCGCGTTCAGTGCGGTCTGGACGGCGCCTTCGGCCCAGCCCGCGGTCCAGGAGATGTCGTCGCCCGCGAGGAAGATCCCCCGCTTGTCCTCCGGCAGACGGTCCTGCATGAAGTGGGTGAACAGCCGGCGCTGGTAGCGGTAGTGGCCGGGCAGGTTCGCCTTGAACGCGCCCATGAAGTAGGGCTCGTTCTCCCAGGAGACGGTGACCGGGTTGCCGATGATGTGCTTGCGGATGTCGACCTTCGGATAGATCTCCGACAGCGACTTCAGCATGACCTCCATCCGCTCGTTCGCGTCCAGCGGCAGCCACTTGAGGCTGTCGTCGCACCAGGTGTACGAGAGGCAGATGACCGCGGGCCGGTCCGGCCCGTTGTCCAGGAGGTACGTGCCGCGGGTCATTCGGTCGGTGAGCGTCATGCTCATCACGTCCCGGCCGGTCTGCTCGTCCTTGTCCAGCCAGAACGGCCGGTCCACCGGCACGAACAGCTTGGAGGACTCCATGTAGTGGGTGCGCTCCATCGCCGTCCAGTGGTCGATGGGGAACAGCGAGTCGTCACAGGCGATCTTCGACAGCAGCATCCAGCTCTGCGCCGTGAAGATCGCCGCCTGGAAGGTACGGATGTCGCCGGTGGCGTCGGTGACGGTGATCCGGTTGCCCGCCGTACGGTGCAGCCGGGTCACGGCCGGACGCGGCTCGCCGCCGTGCAGGGACTTCAGCGAGGTGCCGTACGGCCAGTGGACGATCTTCTCCGGCTCGCGCTCCCAGAGCCGCAGCGGGAGTTGCTGGCTGCCGCCGACGATGCCGCGGTGGTCGTCGTCCGCGCCGGTGTAGACGACACGGAGAATCTCCAGGATGGAGTTGGGGAAGTCGGTGTCCCAGCCGCCGGTGCCGAACCCGACCTGCCCGAAGATCTCCCGGTGCCGGAAGGACTTGAAGGCCGGGGAGTCGCAGAGGAAGCCGTAGAAGGTCTGGTTGTCCAGCTTCTCCACCAGCCGCGACCAGATCTCGCGGATCCGGGGGACGTCACGCTCGCGCAGAGCGCGCTGCATGCCGGAGAAGTCGGCGCCCTCCTCCAGGCAGGCGTTCCAGGCGTTCATGACCTGGGTGTACACCTCGGGCAGGTCCTCGACCGAGGTGGCGTAGTGGGACTCGCCCTTGAGGTCGACGACGGTGGACGGGGTGTCGGGGGCCAGCGGGTTCGGGAAGGGCTTGGTCTCCAGGCCCACCAGGTCGATGTAGTGCTGGAAGGCGGTGGAGGACGGCGGGAAGCGCATCGCGCCCATCTCCGCCGTCAGGGCTTCCCCGTCGCCCGCGGCGGCACAGCCCTCGAAGCCGACCGTGCGCAGCCGGCCGCCGATCCGGTCGGCCTCGTAGACGACGGGCTTGAGACCCATCTTCATCAGCTCGTAGGCCGCGACGATCCCCGACAGGCCACCGCCGATGACCGCGACCTCGGTGCCGTGCGCGGTCGCCGGTACGGATCCGAGCCCGGCCGGGTGGGCCAGGTAGTCGTCGTAGGCGTACGGGAAGTCCGGGCCGAACATCGTGATGGGGGGCTCGGCGTGGGCCTCGGCGTGCTGCTCGTCGTGGACGGCGGTGGGCACCGTGGACGTCATCGGCGGAACTCTCCTACTGCGACTGCTGACAAGGGGGATGGGGGAGACGGACCGGTCAGAGGAGCGAGGTGTACAGCTCGGGACGGCGGTCGCTGAGATAGGTGTTCTCCGCGCGGGAGGCCTTCAGGACATCCGGGTCGGCATCGGCGACGACCAGGTCCCCGGTCGCGCCCGCCCGGGCGCGGACCGTCCCGTCGGGGGCGGCGAGGCAGCTCAGCCCGGCGAAGTCGAACTCCCCCTCCGGACCGCACCGGTTGGCGTACGCGATGTACAGCTGGCTTTCCCAGGCGCGGGACGGCAGGACCGTCTGCGCGACGATCTCGTACGGCCGCATCAGCGCGGTGGGGGCGAGCAGCAGCTCGGTGCCGGCCAGGGCGTGGGCCCGTACGGTCTCCGGGAACTCGACGTCGTAGCAGATCAGCAGGCCGATGCGGACGCCGTCGAGGTCCGCCTGCACGACGGGGTCGTCTCCCGGCGTGAAGGAGGTGTTCTCGAACTCGCCGAAGAGATGGGTCTTGCGGTAGTTCGCCAGGCGGGCGCCGTCCGGGCCGATCAGCTGGACGGAGTTGTGGAGGGCGCAGCCGCTCCGCTCGGGGTAGCCGTAGGCGATGGCGAGGCCGTGGTCGGCGGCGATCTCCGCGATACGCCGCGCACCGGGGCCGTCGGCGGTCTCGGCCAGGTCGGGCAGGTCGCTCCCGACGGCGTACCCGGTGAGGTACAGCTCGGAGGTGAGCAGCAGACGGGCGCCGGCCGCGGCGGCCCGACGGGCGGAGTCGGAGAGCGCGCCGAGGCTGTCCTCGCTGGTGCGGGGGACGCCGCCGGGGCCTTGGTACAGCGCGATGCGCAGCGGCGCCATGGAACCTCTTCGCTGGTGCGTGGGGCCTTTCGGGGGACGTATCGACGGTACGGTCCGCGTTCACAGCCGGACAAGGCACGTCCATTGCCGCCCGTGCACGATCCGTTGCGCGAGGGCCGGGCTGCGCGGCGAATCGTTGTTCAGAGCTCGCGCAGCCGGGCCACGACTTCCTGCAGCAGCCCGGTGTCCGGCCCGACCAGCGGTGCCGTGGGGCTTCCGGCCCGGACGAGTCCGGCGTCGACCAGGTCTCCGAGGAGGACCCGCACCACGGTGAGCGGCAGATCGGCGTCGGCCGCGAGTTCGACGAGGGGCCGGGGCCCGCGGCGGACGAGTGCGAGCAGGGAGCTGCGGGCGTGGTCGAGCGCCTGCCCGGGTGCCGCGCCTTCCGTTCCCTCCGTTCCCTCTGTTCCTTCCGTTCCTTCCACCGCGCTGATCTGCGCCATCAGGTCGATGGGGTGTTCCGTGACCGGGCGGGTACGGCCCCGGGTCACGGTGTAGGGGCGCACCATCGGCCCGGCTTCGTCCTCGTACCAGTGCGCCCCCTCGTCCTCCCGCTCCGTCATCCCTCGCCGGCCTCGGGCACCGAGCGCGAGGGGGAGGCCATATGCGCTCCCGCCCGCTTCACGAGCAGCGACATCTCGTAGGCCAGCTGCCCGACGTCGGTCTCCGCGTCGGCCAGCACGGCCAGGCAGCTGCTGTCGCCGGCCTGGGTGACGAAGAGATACGCGTCGTCGAGCATGACCATGGTCTGGCGCACCGCTCCGGCCTGGAACCGCTCGCCCACGCCCTTGGCGAGGCTGTGGAAGCCGGAGCTGACGGCGGCGAGGTGGTCGATGTCCTCGGTGCGCAGTCCTGTGGAGGCACTCGTGGCGAGGCCGTCCGCGGACAGCAGGACGGCCTGGCGGACGTGTCCGGTGCGGTCGACCAGATCGTCCAGCAGCCAGTCCAGTCCGCCCGGTCCGCCCGGTTCCCCCGCCGTTGCGTCGGCGTTCCGTTCGTCGCGTGTCATCGTTCGCTCCCGTGGTCGGTGTCCGGTTCCGGCTGTCGGTCCGCGCGGCCGCGCCGGAGGCCGCGCTGGAAGGCGCCGAAGATGGCGCCCATCTGCTCCGGGGTGACCTCTCCGTGTCCGCCGGTCCCGCGCCGGTCGTCTTCGCGCCCCTGGTCTCCGTGTCCGCGGCCCGCCGGCCCGGGGTCTCCGTGTCCGCGGAGCGCCGGCCCGCGGTCCGCCTGCCCGCGGTCCGTCCGCCCGTCGCCTCCGTGGGCGGCCCGGGGAGACCGGCGGGGGTCCTGCGGAGGCTGCGAACCGGTGCCGCGCAGCTGGGGCGCCAGGCTCGCCTGGCGCACGCGGACGGGCAGCTTCGCCCTGCCGGTGCCCGTATCCGAGTTCCCTGTGCCCGCGGCGGGCGGTGTCGCCGCGGACGGCTGCTCAGCGGGCCCGGCGGCGGGGGCAACGCCCCCCGGCCTCCTCCCGCGCCCGCGACGGATGGGGAGTTCACCGGCCCGGTGCGCTGCGTGCCCGTCGTCCTGGGGGGTGTGTGCCCCCTCCCGTAAGGGCGGCCCGCCCCGGGCGGGCCTGTCGCCCCGTACGTCCCCCGGAACGGGTCCGCCGCCCGGTACGGGCCCGCCGTCCCGAGCCGGCCCGGCCTCCCTGACAGGCCCCCCTCCCGGGGCCGCGGGAGTGACGTCCGCGAGGATCGTGTGCGGCAGCAGGACCGCGGCCGTGATGCCGCCGTACGGGGACCGGCGCAGGGTCACGCCGATCCCGTGGCGGCCGGCGAGCCGCCCGACGACGTACAGCCCCAGCCGTTCGGTCCGCGCCGGGTCGAAGGCGCCTGCCCGCGCGAGCGTGCGATTGGCCTCCTCCAGCTCCTCGTCCCCCATGCCCAGCCCGCGGTCGTCGATCTCCAGGAGGAATCCGTTCCCGGCTTCCCCGTGTCGCATGGTCACCCGGGTGTGGGGCGGCGAGAAGGCGGTGGCGTTCTCGACGAGTTCGGCGATCAGATGGACGACGTCGGCCACGGCCTCGCCGACGATCCCGACAGCCGGCATCGGCGGCACGACCACCCGGGCGTACTCCTCGATCTCGCCCGCCGCGGAGCCGACCACCTCGACCACGGGGACCGGGTTGCGCCAGCGGCGGCCCGGGGCGGCACCGGAGAGGATGATCAAGCCCTCGGCGTGCCGTCGCATCCGGGTCGTCAGATGGTCGATGCGGAACAACTCGCCCAGCACATCGGGGTCGTTGGTGCGGCGCTCCAGGGTGTCGACCAGCTTCAGCTGCCGGTGCACCAGTGACTGGTTGCGGCGCGCGATGTTCAGGAGGGCGGCGAAGACACCCCGGCGCAGGCCCGCCTGCCGGACAGCTGCCTCGACCGCCGCCCGGCGTGCGGTGTTCAGCGCCCGTCCGACCTGGCCGATCTCATCCTGACCGGCCGCGTCGTCGCCACAGGTGAGCGGCGGGGCCACCGCGGCTGCGTCGACGCCCTCCCCCGCGCCGAGCCGTTCGATCATCTCGGGCAGCTGCCGGGTCGCGGCATCGGCGGCGTCGCGCAACTCCTCCAGGCGACGGGAGATCCGGCGGCCGGTGCGGACCGAGTACCAGACGGACAGACCCACGGCGGCCAGCCCGCCCCCTCCCGCGGCCCCGGCCCGGAGCAGCTCGCCATGGGCGAAGTCCCGGCCGCGGGCGGCGGAGTTACGCGCCGCGTCGCCGCACAGCAGTACGTAGCGCTCGGCCGCCCGGTCCATCGTGGCGCGCCAGGATCCGGAGGTGACGGCCTTCCCGGCGCGTTCCTCACCGGCCTTCAGCAGCGTGTCCTCGCCCGCGGTGAGCGCCGCGAACTCACGGCCGCGCTGGAAGTCCTCGAACAGCGCACGGGAGTCGTCCGGCAGGGCGGGGACATACGTCCGCTGGAAGACCCGCCGGTCCTCGATCACGGCGGTGAGGGCACGGTACTGACGGGAGTCGAAGCGCCCGGCTGCCCCGGCTCCGGCGACCAGGGCGTCCTCCCGGGAGACGAACTCCCGGACCCGTACGAGCTCGACGACGACCTGGGCCTCCCTGGCCAGTTGTCCGGCCTGGAGCGCGGTCAGCGCCGACTGGACAGCGAAGGCCGGCTCGACGATCTCGCTGTAGCCGTCGACGGCGCGCTCCCAGGCCACCTTGCGGGCGATCACCCGCTCCCGCAGGGCGGGCAGTTTCTCCGTGGCGGCCACCATGGCGTCGAGTGCGGAGCGCTGTTCGCCGGTGAGGTCCGCCCGCGGCTCCGGGCCGCCCACAGCGGTGCGCATGGCGCGTAAGGCCCGGTCGGTGGCGCGCTGCTGCCGGACCAGGTCCGCCACACGCGTGGTGCCGTCGCGGGAACCCAGGTACGCGGCGGCCATCCGGCGCTCGGTCTGGATCCGGCCGACGGCGGTGTCCACCGGGGTGCCGAACCGCTCGTACACCCCTTGCAGCCGGGTCAGCGCCCGCAGCTCGCCGGTCACCGACACCATGGCGAATCCCCACAGGGCGAGCAGCGCCGCGCTCGGGATCAGGGACAGGGTGACGATCCGGGTGCGGATCGTGGGACAGCCAGATCGCCGGCGCATGGTCTCCCCGGGGCTGGACGGGTGCTGGTGCCGGGGCCGGGACGAGGGAGTCGTGTCCGCCCCCGGAAACAGCACGGTAGCGGCCGGAAGACCCATTCATTACTCACTGGTAGCAAGAGATGACATACGTCACTCAGGCCCCGTGCGCACCAAGGGCGGCGCCGAGGGAGCGTCCACAAGGGTGCCCCGACCGTCCCGTACGAGCGTGGCGGAGACCCGGCCGTCGGCGCGAAGTCCGAGGTCAGCTGGGGTACGTGACGGTCAGCCCGGTCTCGTCGACCGCTTCGAAACGGTCGTCGACGGTCACCACGTCCCGTCCGGAAGCGTCCAGCAGGGAGGCGGCGATCGCCGCACGCATACCGCTCGCGCAGTGCACCCACACGGTGCCGGGCGGCACCTCGCGCAGCCGGCCGCGCACCTCATGGATGGGGAGGTGCACCGAGCCCTCGATGAAGCCGATCTCCCGCTCCGAACGCCGGCGCACGTCCAGCACCACGATCTCCCGCTCGCCGAGCGCCAGGGCGGCGGACAGTTCGGCGAAGGTGGCGCGGGGGAAGGAGCGCAGCGTCCCGCCTTCGGCCACCCAGCCGGCGGGGTCCCCGGTGGCGGCGGCGGCCGGACGGTCGATCCCCACACGGACCAGTTCCCGCTGCGCGTCGGCGATCTGTGCGGGGGTCTCGCCGAGCAGGGTGACCGGCTTGCCCCAGGGGATCAGCCATGCCAGATACGTGGCCGGCTGCCCGTCGCCCTCGAAGTTGAACGAACCGGCGACATGGCCCTCGGCGAACGCCACCCGGCTGCGCAGGTCGACCACCCACTCCCCCGCCGCGAGCCGCTCGGCGATCCCGGCCGCGTCGGCCGTCCGCGGCGGGGTCAGATCCACCGGCGCGGGACCCTCCGCGTTGACCGGCGCCATATGGGCGTAGTAGGCGGGCACGTCCTCCAGGCCGGCGAGCATCTCGGCGACGAAGGTGTCCACGTCCTTGAGGAGCGCGTCATTGCCCTTGCGCTCGGCTCCGATCGTGGTCTCGTCCCCCCGGACCTCCCCGGACGAGCAGAAACTGCCGAAGCCGTGGGTGGGCAGCACCGGCACATCGTCGACCAGCTCCTCGGCCAGCCGGTGCGCGGAGGCGTGCTGAGCCCGGGCCAGCGGCTCGGTGAGCCGCGGCTCGACGAGGTCGGGGCGGCCGACGGTGCCGATCAGCAGCGATCCGCCGGTGAACACCGCCACCGCCCGGCCGTCCTCCTCCAGGACGTAGGAGAGGTGGTGCGGGGTATGACCGGGCGTGGCCAGCGCCCGTAGTTCCAGGCCCTGATCGACCGTGACGGTGTCCCCGTCCGCGACCGGCACCCGGGGGAACGCCACCGAGGCCCGGGCAGGCACCAGATACGGCGCGCCGGCCGTACGGGCCAGAGCCAGGCCGCCGGTGACGTAGTCGTTGTGCACATGGGTCTCCGCCACCGAGCCGATCCGTACGCCGCGGCGGGCCGCGGCCGTCATGAAGCGGTCGATGTCGCGCGGCGGATCCACCGCGACGGCGGTCCGGCGTCCGCCGACGAGATAACTGTGGTTGCCCAGGCCTTCGATGCTGATGATGTCGACGAAGAACACGGGAGGCTCCTTCCCGGCGGTGGTCACCCGACTCGAGGACTCACCTCCTCCCGTCGGGTTCCCTTCAGGGCGGAGAAGAACCCGGTCCGGCGGGCCCGCCGCTCCGGACGCGGAAGAACCGGTCCCGCCGCCCGGCGCTCCGGACAGGGAAGAACCCGCCCGGTGCTCAGGTCGGCGAGCCCGAGGTGTAGCGCCGGAGCAGCGGGGACAGCACGAGCACCGACTTCGTGCGCTCCACATACGGCTCCCCCGCGATGCGTTCGAGTACCCGCTCGAAGTGCCGCATGTCGGAGGCGAAGACCTGGACGATGGCGTCCGCGTCACCGGTCACGGTCGACGCGGACGCCACCTCCGGGTAGCGCGACAGGCCGCGGTGGATCGACTCGGGAGAGGTGTTCCTGCGGCAGTAGATCTCGATGAAGCCCTCGGTCTCCCAGCCGAGCGCCGCGGGGTCGACCCGCACGGTGAAGCCGGTGATGGCACCCTGCTCCCGCAGCCGGTCCACGCGCCGTTTGACGGCGGGCGCGGACAGGCCGACTTCCGAGCCGATGTCGGCGTAACTGCGGCGCGCGTCCTCGGCAAGGGCGTGGACGATGCGTTCGTCGAGATCGTTCAGTCGCACTGCGGGTCGGTCACTTCTCTGCCGTGGCCAATCGGGAACGGCGCATGCCGTATCCGAAGTAGACCACAAGGCCCACGGCCATCCAGACTGCGAAGACCGTCCAGGTGATCGCGTCCAGACTGCCCATCATCCAGACGCAGAACCCGAAACCGATGACGGGCAGCAGCGGGGACAGCGGCACCCGGAAGGTGCGGGGCATCTCGGGCCGGCGCCGGCGCAGCACGATCACCGCGATGTTCACCAGGGCGAACGCGAAGAGCGTGCCGATGCTGGTGGCGTCGGCCAGCTGGCCCAGCGGTACGGCGGCCGCGAGCACACCGCAGAACAGCGAGACGATCACGGTGTTCGCACGGGGGGTGCCGGTGCGGGCGTCGACCTTGGAGAAGACCTTCGGCACCAGGCCGTCGCGGGACATCGCGAAGAGGATGCGGGTCTGGCCGTAGAGCACGGTCAGGACGACGCTGGCGATGGCGATGACGGCGCCGGCGGCGAGCAGCACGGCCCAGAAGCTCTGGCCGGTGACGTCCTCCATGATCCCGGCGAGGGCGGCCTCGGAGCCCGAGAAGCCCTTCCAGGGCATGGCGCCGACGGCGACCGCGGCGACCAGGACGTACAGCGCGGTGACGATGAGCAGTGAGAGCATGATCGCGCGTGGCAAGTCGCGCTTGGGGTCCTTGGCTTCCTCACCGGCGGTGGAAGCGGCGTCGAAGCCGATGTAGGAGAAGAACAGGGTGGCTCCGGCGGCGCTGACACCCGCCATGCCCAGCGGCATGAACGGCGTGTAGTTGCCCGCCCGTATGCCGGTGAAGGCGACGGCGCAGAAGAGCAGCAGCGCTCCGATCTTCACCGCGACCATGATCGTGTTGGCCCGGGCGCTCTCCCGTGCCCCGCCGAGCAGGAACGCCATGGAGAGCAGCACGACGAGCAGCGCGGGCAGGTTGAAGATCCCGCCGTCGCCGGGCGGAGCGGCGAGCGCGTCCGGGATGGTGACGCCGATGGTCCCGGCGAGCAGTTCGTTGAGGTACTCGCCCCAGCCGACCGCGACGGCGGCGACCGAGACGCCGTACTCGAGGATCAGACACCAGCCGCAGATCCAGGCGATGAGCTCGCCCATCGTGGCGTAGGCGTACGAGTACGACGATCCGGAGACCGGGATGGTGCCCGCCAGCTCGGCGTAGGAGAGCGCCGAGAACAGCGCGGTGAGGCCGGCGATGATGAAGGAGACCGTGACGGCGGGGCCCGCCTCGGGCACGGCCTCGCCGAGGACGACGAAGATGCCGGTGCCGAGGGTGGCTCCGATGCTGATCATCGTCAGCTGCCACATTCCGAGCGAGCGGCGCAACGAGCCGCCCTCTCCCTGGCCGCCCTCGGCCACGAGGCGTTCGACGGGCTTGCACCGCATGAGGCGGGCGCCGAAGCCGCCGGCGGGCGCCGGCCGCGAGGCTTGGCCCTCGCGTTCTTCGGCGGGTGGGGCTGAACCGTGGTCCAACACTGGGTGGCTCCTTCATCGCTGCCGGTCAGGGTGGACGGTGACCGGCGGCGGCGCCCATGCGGACAGGGCAGAAGGAGCCCGCAAGTGAGGGGAGACCGCCGAGCAGGCGGTCTCCGCCACTCCACGTACAGCGCACGACCCTACGAGGTGGGCACAGGCGCCCGTAATGCACGAACCTTGCGCATCCACGCATCATCGTTGCGCACAGGTCGCACGCATGAGGAATCGTTGCAGGTCATCGCAGTAATCAGCAAATTCCGGCCTCGGGGTCGGGGCCTGCTGCGCACCCCGGGTCCCCTGGTGGGCCGCCCGCAGCCCGAGCGAGGTCCGCGTCCCCCGGGAGTCCGTGGCGCCGGGTGCGTCGGCACGTGGCCGGGGGCTGCCGCAGGGTAGATGTGGGGTTCCGAGGTGTGGTTTCCCGTACCCGACGAACGGCGGTGACCGATGCGCGACGGCTGGCTCGATCCGGATCCCTATCTGCGGGGTGCTCCCTGGCGGCACGAGGGACGGGTCGTGCGCGCCGACCCCGACGACCGACTGCGGCTGCCGCTGGACACCTGGGAGCGGGCGCAGATCCCGGCAGGCGTACGGCTGGAGTTCTCGGCGGACGGCGCGAGCGCACTGGAGGTGCGGTACGAGGCCGGTGAACCGGGCCCGGCGGACGAAATGCGCGAGCCGGAGCCGGCCTTCGAACTGTGGCGGTCCGGCGAGAGGCTGTCCGGGACACCGGGCGGAGAGCCGTCCCGGGCGAGGGACGAGGCACGGTCCACCACACCCGGCGACCGGCCCCCGACGGACGGGCATCCGGTGCGGGTCCCTGCCCGGCCGTGCACCGACGCGACCGTGCGGATCCCGCTGCCGGGCGACGCGGGCCCGTTCACCCTCCACCTTCCCGAGTCCCTCTCCCCCCGGCTGCTGGGCCTGCGTCCCGTGGGCGGAGAGATGGCACCCGCGCCGCAGCGGCCCCGCTGGGCGGTGTACGGCGACTCGATCACCGAGGGCTGGTTCGCGAGCCGCCCGGCCCTGGCCTGGCCCGCCCGGACAGCCCGCGACCTGGGACTGGACCACATCAACCTCGGCTACGCGGGCTCGGGCCGCGGCGAGATCGCCTGCGCCGAACAACTGGCCTCCCTGCCCTGCGACCTCCTGACCCTCGCGTTCGGCACCAACTGCTGGTCCGCCGTCCCGCACTCCGCCGAGCTGCTGCGGGAGACGGCCCGGCTCTTCCTCGACCTGCTGCGCGAGCGCCGGCCGGACACCCCGGTCCTGGTCGTCTCCCCGGTCCTGCGCCCCGACGCCGAGAACACCCCGAACCAGGCCGGGGCGACCCTGGCCGAACTGCGCACGGCACTGGAGTCGGTGACCGAGGAGCGTACGGCGGCGGGGGACAAGAAACTGGCGCTGCTGCGCGGTGGCCGCCTGCTGCGTCCGGAGCACCTGGCGGACGGTGTCCACCCCAACGACCCCGGTCACGCGACCCTGGCATCCGCGGTCACAACCGCCCTACGGGAAACGGGCTTTGCCGCCGGATGCAGCGGTTGAGCGTACAGGCTGCCGGGACACTGCGGGCAGCATGCCGACGGTCAGCAGGTCGCCCGGCTGGGCAGCCATCGCATCCGCGTCCCCCCGCTGGTACGGCCATGCTGCCTCGTCGACGAGCAGCACGAAGCGGTGGCAGGGTTCGGTCATGCGCGGGCCGCCCGGTGTGCCCTTGATCGAGAGCCTCCGTAGCGCGCCACCGCCGGTCTACACGAACTCGCTCTTGTAGAAGACGCTGGCATAGCGGTCTCCCTCCTCCGTATTCGAGTGGAAACCGAAGGCCAGTCGCGGCCCGCCGGAGGACTGCCAGATCGCCATGCCCTGCGGTTCGCGGCCGCGCAAGGACTCGCCGGCTGTGGTGGCGAACCTGTCCACCACCGTGGAGTTGCCGACGTCGTTCAGGTCGATCGTGGTGATGTACGAGGGGTTTCCCACGGGGCCTTCCAGCAGGTAGGCGTACCGGCCGTAGGCGGCGAAGCCCTGGAAGGGGTTGGCGTCTCCCCAGCTGCCGCGGAACGGCAGGGCCCGCTCGACCAGCCGGAATCCGCTGGTGAGTCGTCCGGCGCGGGCATCGCTCATCGTGAAGGCGACGATGCGGCGCTGGTCGTTTCCGACGTTGTAGCGCACCAGCAGCCGATCGGTGGACGGGTCGATCACGGGCTGCGGGTTGATCATCGTGTCGCCGATGGAGGGCGTGCGGTCCTGGATCGAGGGATCGTTCTGCTCCAGCACACCGCCGTCGACGAAGCGGAATCGGCCGATCCTGGTGCCGAACCCGCTGGCACTCGTCTTCCACTCGGTCCACAGGTAGACCTGTCCGCCGTACGGCTCCACCGCTATCGATACACCGTGACCGAAGCCGTGCAGGGCCATGGAGCCGAGCTCGTTGCCCGCCGTATCGGTCCGGGTGACCCACAGGTCGCCGTTCTTGGTCCCGGTCTTCGTCTGCAGGAAGTAGATCTGCTGGTGGACATTGTCGTATCCGAACGACTGCATCACCCAGTTGGCGTGCAGCGACTTCTTCCATATCGGATTGCCGCCGGCCCCGTTGAGCTTGAACTGCGGCGAGTCGGGCACCGCCGCGCTCGCGGCGTGAGCCGTGATCAAGGGCAGTGCCGCGCCGCCCAGCACAGCCGCGGCTACACCTCCGCCCGCCTTGAGGAACCCGCGCCGACTGGTGGAGCACTTCGCTGATTCGTCGGTACTCATGGAGCTTCCCATCGTCGAACGCGGTCGTGTGAATGGCGCTGGGGACCGGTCCGGACAACCTCCGGATCCGATCCCCATAGGACTGACAGGCAGTCAATGTCCCTACAGTATCGGTCATTTCTGCAATGTTCAGCCCTTTGGTGTCATCAAGACACACAGATCACACCAGTCACAGGGTGGGGCAGAGCACCGGCAATGTACGCCCGGACGGCGGGGGCCCCGGGCTCATAGGCCAGTGCTGTGACCGGGACGGTTCACCGGCTCGCGACGCCCGGCACGGCACTCCCCCAGCTACCGCCGGGTGGGGTCCCCCCGGCCGAAGGCTGGGGGAGTGCCCCCACGCTGCGCTCTCGGAGTCGCCCCAGTACTCCCCTGGCCTTCGGCATGGGGGACCCCCGTACGAGGGCGATCTCCCCCGGACTCCGTCCGGGGGCACCCCCACCGCCGTGCGATGCATCGCACCGGACGCCGCGAGCTTCCCGGCAAACCCTCCCGGTCACAGCCCTGGGGACGTCAGTTCCAGCTGGCGTGCAGGGGTTTGCCCTCCGCGTAGCCCGCGGCGCTCTGGACCCCGATGACCGACCGCTCGTGGAACTCCTCCAGGGAGTCCGCCCCCGCGTAGGTGCAGGAGCTGCGGACGCCCGCGATGATCGAATCGATCAGGTCCTCGACACCGGGCCGGGCCGGGTCAAGGAACATCCGCGAGGTGGAAATGCCCTCCTCGAACAGGCCCTTGCGCGCGCGGTCGTAGGCCGACTCCTCGGTCGTGCGGTTCTGCACGGCACGCGCCGAGGCCATGCCGAAGCTCTCCTTGTACGGCCGCCCCTCCGCGGTGTGCTGGAGGTCGCCCGGGGACTCGTACGTGCCCGCGAACCAGGAGCCGACCATCACGTTGGACGCGCCCGCGGCCAGCGCCATGGCGACGTCCCGGGGGTGACGGACACCGCCGTCGGCCCACACGTGCTTGCCGAACTTCCGCGCCTCGGCGGCGCATTCGAGCACCGCGGAGAACTGCGGCCGGCCGACGCCGGTCATCATCCGGGTGGTGCACATGGCGCCCGGCCCGACACCGACCTTGACGATGTCGGCCCCGGCCTCGATGAGGTCGCGCACGCCCTCGGCCGCCACGACGTTGCCCGCGACGACCGGGACCTGCGGGTCGAGTCCGCGTACCGCCCGCAGCGCGCTGATCATCGACTCCTGGTGGCCGTGGGCGGTGTCGACGACGAGCGTGTCCACCCCCGCGTCGATCAGGGACTTGGCCCGGCCCGCGACATCGCCGTTGATCCCGACGGCGGCCGCGATCCGCAGCCTCCCCCGGGCGTCGGTCGCCGGGGTGTACAGGGTCGCGCGCAGAGCGCCCTTGCGGGTGAGGATGCCGACGAGCCTGCCGTCCTCGTCCACGGCGGGAGCCAACTTGCGGTGGGCGGCGTCGAGGCGGTTGAAGGCCTCGCGCGGGTCGATGTCCGCGTCGAGGAGCAGCAGCTCCCTGGACATCACCTCGGTCAGCTGGGTGAACCGGTCCACACCGGTGAGGTCGTGCTCGGTGACGATGCCCACGGGACGACCGTCCTCGACGACCACGCCCGCACCGTGCGCGCGCTTGGGCAGCAGGGAGAGCGCGTCGGCGACCGTGGCGTGCGGCGCCAGCATGATCGGGGTGTCGAGCACCAGGTGCCGCTGCTTGACCCAGCTGACGACCTCGGCGACGACATCGAGCGGGATGTCCTGCGGGATGACGACGAGGCCGCCCCGGCGGGCGACCGTCTCGGCCATCCGGCGGCCCGCGATGGCGGTCATATTGGCCACCACCAGCGGGATGGTGGTACCGGTTCCGTCGTGGGAGGAGAGGTCGACGGCCTGCCGGGACCCCACCGCGGAGCGGTTCGGCACCATGAACACGTCGTCGTAGGTCAGGTCGTACGCCGGCTTCTGGTCATTGAGGAAACGCATGCTAACTCTCTCACCTGCGGATTTGCGTGCTGGGCGGGGAGGGAGTCAGCACCGGACCAGCACGGGATCGGGGCTGCGGCTCCTAGGCCATCATCACCGATCACACCGGGTCCTGGCCAACCTCCGACCCTTCTCTGTGCCTTCCGCCAGGGACCGGCCGCCTCGCTCGTGTCTTCGCCCAAGGAGCGCGAGCGGTACGTATCTCAACTGGCGGTTGGTCGCCCCGCGCCGGGTGGGCTGCCTCTCCATGTCCGGTTCACCACACCGGACATGGAAAGAGCACTGGATGGCCCGGCAGCGGCCGGCCCCCGTCCCGGCGGTCTTCGAGGCCGGCCTGGGGTTCCGAAGCCCGTGGGACTCTCCCTCCTCCGTCGGGCACCATCGGCCGCACGTGTCCGGGGGAACGCCCAGCGAAGGACCTCGCCCGGACGGGCTCCGGGAGAGTCCCGGACCCCACGAGATCGCCCGGCCAGGGCCTACTCGTCCGGGTCCGCGCGGTCGAGGGCCGGGCGGGGGCCCGGCCCCGTCTCGTGGAGCAGATGGTCGGCGGCCGCGGTGTCGGTGACCAGGCTGGTGACCAGCCCGGAGCGGAGTACGGCGCCGATGGCGGATGCCTTGCGCTGGCCGCCCGCGATCGCCACCACCTCAGGGATCCTGCGCAGCCGGTCGGCCTCGACGGTGATACAGCGCTCCCCCAGGTCGCGGCCGATGCGGCGGCCGTCGGCGTCGAAGAGGTGCGCGGACATCTCGGCGGCCGCGCCGAGCGAGGCGTAGTGCTCCCGCTCGTCCTCGTGGAGCATGTCGTAGACGGTGGAGATGCCCGGGTCCCAGGAGCCGATGGAGACACAGGCGACGGTGACCTTGTCGAAGTACTCGAAGGCGCGGGCGATCCCCGTCTGGCCGCGGAGCGCGGCGGCGGTGGCCGTGTCGGGCAGCAGCATCGGGGCGTAGATGGGGTGGGCCTCGCCGCCGGAGACCGCGGCGGCACGGCGTACCGCCTCGACCGAGCCGCGCTCGGCGGTGCCCGCGTCGTACACGCCGGTGAGCTGGACGACCGTGCACGGCGGAAGCCGGTCGAGGGCCGCGGCCATATGGATCGTGGAGCGCCCCCAGGCGAGGCCGAGGACATCGCCCTCGGCGACCAGCTCTCCGAGCAGGTCGGCGGCGACCTCGCCGAGGTTCTCCGGGTCGGCCGCGTCGGCCGAGGCGTCGGCCGGGGACTCGACGACGACCGCGTGGCGCAGGCCGTAGCGGGCGCGGAGCGCGTCGGAGCGCTCCGCGTCCAGCTCCGCGGGCACACGGATCTCAATGCGCACGAGATCGCGTTCGAGCGCGGTTTCGAGCACCCGCGCGACCTTGAAGCGGCTGACGCCGAACTCCTCGGCGATCTGGATCTTGGATTTGCCCTCGAGGTAGAAGCGGCGGGCCATGGCCGCCGCCTGCACCAGCTCAGCGGGTCCCATCCGCATGGCTGACCGGCCCGTCGACACCGCTGTCTCCTCACTGCTCACTGTTCGTACCCGCCCCCGGCCACCGCCGGTGGAGGTGCCCCCAGCGCTGGCCGCGGGAGTCCCCCTTGCTCATCCTGTCAGAAGCGGCGGTTGTCGATCATCCCTTGCTCTCCGCGTTCACCGGGCGGACGCTCAGTGGTTGCACGCCCACGCGGCTGTCGTCGTGGTGGTTTCCGCCGCCTGCGCACGCAATGAGCGTACGGCGGCTGCCGGGTCATCCGTGCCATAGACGGCGGATCCGGCGACGAAGACATCCGCGCCGGCGTCGGCGCACCGCTCGATGGTGTCCGCGGAGACTCCCCCGTCCACCTGCAGCCACATCTCCAGGCCGTGCTTGGCGATCAGCTCACGGGTGCGGCGGATCTTCGGCAGCATGATGTCGAGGAACGCCTGTCCGCCGAATCCCGGCTCCACGGTCATGATCAGCACCATGTCCAGCTCGGGCAGCAGGTCCTCGTACGGCTCGATCGGGGTCGCGGGCTTGAGTGCCATGGCGGCACGGGCTCCCTTGGCCCTGATCTCGCGGGCCAGCCGTACGGGTGCGGCGGCGGCCTCCGCGTGGAAGGTGACGGACCCGGCGCCGGCCTCGACGTACGCGGGCGCCCACCGGTCCGGCTCCTCGATCATCAGATGGCAGTCCAGCGGGGTGTCCGTCGCCCGGGCGAGCGACTCGACGATGGGTGCGCCGAGCGTCAGGTTCGGCACGAAATGGTTGTCCATCACATCGACATGGAGCCAGTCGGCGCCCTCGACTGCCTTCGCCTCCTCCGCCAGGCGAGAAAAGTCGGCGGAGAGGATACTGGGGTTGATCTGAACGGCCATGGCACCAGCCTGCCATGGCCGACGGCTGTCGGCGGACCGGGATGTGGCGTATTCCGGGGCCTTCCGGGCTGAACCGCCTCATGATCAGAGCGGGGCCTGCCCACCCGGGCGCCCCACCGGCGATGGGGGCCCCATGTCGGACGGACGGCGCGAGGGGGTGGCATGGCTGGTCTGCGGTCGCCGGACCAAGTGGCTGGTCCTTCTGCTGTGGTTGGTGGTGATCTTCGCCCTGGCGCCGCTCGCCCAGAAGCTCAGCGGGGCGCAGGACAACGACGCCACGTCCTGGCTGCCCGGGAGTGCCGAGTCCACCCAGGTCCTGGAGATCTCCAAGGAATTCCGGCCGGAGACGGTCCCGGCCGTCGTGGTCTACGAGCGGGCCGACGGTCTCACCGCCGAGGACCGGCGGCGGATCGCCGAGGACGCCGCGCAGATCAAGCCGCTGCGCGAGCACGGCATCCGGGGCGGGGAGACCCGCGGCCCGTTCTACAACAGTCCGCAGAACCCGAAGGCGGCCCTGATCCTGGTGCCCGTCACCGTGGACGAGGAGGGATGGGAGGAGCTCTCCTCGGCCGTCGACCGTCTCCGCGAGGACGTCGGCACCGGCGACGGGCTCTCGGTGCACATCACCGGTCCGGCCGGTACCTCCGCGGACTTCGCCGAGACGTTCGAGGGCATCGACTCCACGCTGCTGGTGGCCGCTCTCGCGGTGGTGATCGTGGCCCTTCTGATCACCTACCGCAGCCCCACGCTGCTCCTGGTGCCGGTGCTCTCGGTCGTCGGCGCCCTGCTGACCGCCCAGGCGATCATCTACCTCCTCGCCGAGCACGCCGGTCTGACGGTCAACGGACAGAGCGCCGGCATTCTGACGGTGCTGGTCTTCGGCGCCGGTACGGACTACGCGCTGCTGCTGGTCGCCAGGTACCGGGAGGAGCTGCGCCGCCATGAGGACCGGCACGAGGCGATGGCGCTGGCCCTGCACCGTGCGGGCCCGGCCGTCCTCGCCAGCGGTGCGACGGTGGGCATGGGCATGCTGGTGCTCCTCATCGCGGAGATGAACTCGACCAGCGGGCTGGGCCCGGTCTGCGCGATCGGGGTACTCGTCGCCGTACTGGCGATGCTGACGCTGTTCCCGGCTCTGCTGGTGATCTTCGGGCGTTGGATCTTCTGGCCGGTGGTGCCGCACTTCGGCTCCGCGGAGCCGGCGGAGAAGGGCTTCTGGGCCCGTGTCGGGCGGCGGATCGCCCGGCGCCCGCGGGCGGTATGGGTGACCACCGCGGTGATCCTGGCCGCACTCTCGTTCGGCATCATCGGCCTGCGGGCCTCGGGGATCAGCAACGCCGACGCGTTCACCGAGACGAAGGACTCCATCGAGGGCCAGAAAGTGTCCGCGAAGTACTTCCCCGCGGGCAGCGGCGATCCCCTGCTGATCGTCGCCGACCGGAGCGAGGCCCGGGACGTCGGCCAAGCCGTGGCGCGGACGCCCGGTGTGGTGCCCCAGTCGATCGGCGTTCCCCCGGGTGCGGCGCCCGAGCACGAGGGCAGAGTGCTCTTCGAGGCGACGATGACGGCACCGGCGGACAGCCAGGCGGCCAAGGACACCGTCGAACGCACCCGTGACGCCGTCCACGCCGTGCCCGGGGCCGATGCCAAGGTGGGCGGCGGGACGGCCGCGCTGCTGGACGCCGACACGGCCTCGACGCGCGACAACATCGTGGTGATCCCGCTGGTGCTGCTCGTCGTGCTGATCATCCTGACGATGCTGCTCAGAGCCCTGATCGCACCGCTGGTCCTGATCGCCACGGTGGTGCTGTCGTACGCGGCGGCGCTCGGTATCAGCGCGCTCGCCTTCCGGCACGTGTTCGACTACGCGGGCGAGGACACCGCCTTCCCGCTGTTCGTCTTCGTGTTCCTGGTCGCCCTGGGCATCGACTACAACATCTTTCTGTCCACCCGGATCCGCGAGGAGTCGTTCCGGCAGGGCACCCGCCCGGGGACCCTCACGGCCCTCGCCGCGACCGGCGCCGTCATCACCTCGGCCGGCCTGGTCCTCGCGGGCACCTTCGCGGCGCTGGGCACGCTGCCCCTGACGGGCTTCTCCGAGATCGGCTTCGCGGTGGCCGTCGGCGTCCTGCTGGACACCTTCGTCGTACGGTCGGTGCTGGTCACCGCACTGTTCCTGGACATCGGCCCGCAGGTGTGGTGGCCGCACCGCCTGGCGAAGGCGGGTGGTGCGCCCCCCGCCCACGGCCCTGCCCCGGAACCGGTGCCCTGACGTGACGGGATTCGTACGGCGGCCCGGCGCCGTACGCCCGGCCGCGGGACGCCGCAGCGGGCTTGGGAGGGCGTACCGCGGGCCGGCCTTCGGCCGCCCGCCGCGGCGGGTCACCGCCTCCGGCTGTACACCCTGACGAGCACGCCGTTCCCGAAGGTCCGCACCGAGTCCAGCGCGAACTCGGTGGCCCCGAAGTCGGAGCCGAACATCGGCATACCGGAGCCGTAGACCAGCGGATAGGTCTTGATCACGAGCTCGTCGATCTCGTCGAGCAGCTCACCCGCGAGCTGCGAGCCGCCGCAGAGCCAGATACCGAGCTCGCCGTCCTCGGACTTGAGTTCCCGGACCCGGCCGGCCACGTCGCCGGAGACGAGCTCCACCCGCGGGTCGGGCGACTCCTTCAGCGTCCGCGACGCGACGTACTCGCGCAGGTGGGCGTACGGGCTGGTGATGTTGACATCCAGCGCCAGCTGATAGCTGCCCCGCCCCTGGATCACCGTGTCGAACCGCCGATTCTCCACGTCCTGGAAGTTCAGCATCTCCCGGCCCTCGACCGAGATGGTCTCCGGGTACTCGGTCGTGAGGTACGAGAGGAACTCCTCGTCCACGAACGGGATCATGGAGGACGCGTCGCCATCCGGACCCCCGATGAAACCGTCGATCGAGCAGGCGATGAAGTAGGTGAGCTTGCGCACAGGGATCCCCCGTTGGCCGTCGGCGATGCGGATGGGCCCGGCACACGTTCCCCCGCCGAACCACTTCGATTATAGTGCTTCACACGTAGTGGTTCGGCAAGCCCTTTCCCGGGATGCCGTCGCGTGGGGAGATCCGCATGGTCAGAAATCCGGAGCGCAGGACGGCCCTGGTCGACGCCGCCATCGAGGTGCTGGCGAGCGAAGGGGCACGGGGACTCACCTTCCGCGCGGTCGACAGCCGCGCCGGAGTCCCGCCGGGCACGGCGTCCAACTACTTCACCGACCGGGACGATCTGTTCACCCAGGCGGGCGCGCGTATCCACCTCCGAATGACCCCGGACCCGGCCGAGGTCGACGAGGCGATGCGCCCGGCGCCCTCGCGCGCGCTGGTCACCGAACTGATGCGGTGGCTGGTGCGGCGCATGACCGAGGAGCGCACCGGCTATCTGGCCATGCTCGAGCTGCGCTTGGAGGCGACCCGCCGCCCGGCGCTCCGGACCGAGCTCAACCGCACCGTCCGCGCCGCCTTCGACGAGAGCGCCCGCTTCCATCTGGACGCCGGACTGCCGGGCGACGCGGACACCTTCCTCGTCCTCTATCTCGCCATGACGGGTCTTCTGCTGGAGCACTTCAGCCTGCCCGACCTGCTGTCCGACACCGCACTCGACGCACTGGTGGAGACGGTGGTCAGCCGGATCGTCCCGGCGGAGTGAACCGGCGGGCCCGTCGGTGCCCTCCGGGGGCGGGGGGCACGGCCGGGGTGAGGCAGGGTCTCCCCCTGGGAGACCCTTCAGGCCGTACGGCGCAGCAGCGCCAGGTACATCG
>NZ_JBQQBW010000091.1:0-27413 GCF_052245415.1 Streptomyces sp. 8N706
CCGGGAGGATCACCAGCCGGGCGCGGACCGAACCCGGGCCCGCGCCGCCGCCGGGAATGTCCACCGTCACCCCGCCCGCGGGCGGTTCGGACGTCCGCTTCTTCCGCAGCCCGTCCCACACCTCCACAGGATCGGTGGCGGCGCTCTTCCCCGCCGCGTAGAGCAGTTGCCCGTCGGGGGTCTCCAGGAAGACGGGATTGCCGGTGAAGTCGGCGAGCAGCCGCAGCACCTCGGGCGCCCCGCCGCCGCGCAGCAGCAGTGCGGTGCAGCGCCGGTGCACCTCTTCGGCGCTGCGCAGCATGGCGTAGTGACCGTTGACGATCTCGGTGTGGATCTCCTCGGTGACGGTCACAAAGGGCACTTGACGGTGGAGTTGGACCAGTGGCAGGCCGCAGGAGCGTGCCGTCTCCAGCAGGGCGGCGGGCAGTTCGGTGAAACGACCGCCCAGTTCGACGACGAGCGCGGCGATGCCCCGCTCGGCGAGGGTGCGGACGAACGCGCGCTGCTCGGCCGGGCGCGCGCCGAGCCCGAGGCCGGTGGTGAGCAGCAGCTCTCCGCCCTTCAGGAGGGAGGCGATGTCGGGCACCTCGCCCGCGTGCACCCAGCGGACCGGCCGGTCCAGCCGGTCCTCCGAGGCGACGACCTCGGGCAGCCCACGGCGGAGGGCGGGCAGCTCGAGGGCCCGCCGTACGGTGATCCCGGCCTGCGCTTCCATGACCACGGACGCTACCCCGGGGCCTGTGTGACGTGCACTTCCCCCGGGGGCACGGCCACTTTCCGGGGGCACGGTCACTTCCCCGGGGGTGCGGCCACTTTCCGGGGGGTGCGGCCACTTTCCGGGGGTACGGCCACTTCCGCGGGGTACGGCCGCCGTGGTTCCCGCTGTGGTTCAGCCGGAGGCGCGGACGACGAGCCGGGCGGCCGTGATCACGGGAGCGAGCGGAGCGCCGGACGGATCCGGCGGCGTGGCGCCGAGGCGGCGCAGCAGCAGTGAGGCCATCATGCGGCCCATCTCCTCGACGTCCTGGTGGACGGTGGTCAGCGGTGGTTCCGCCCAGGCGGCCGGCTCCAGATCGTCGTAGCCGACGACGGCGACGTCCTCCGGTACGCGCCGCCCGCGGGCCCGCAGGGCGCGCAGCGCGCCCGAGGCCATCAGGTCGGAGCCCGCGAAGACCGCGTCCAGCCCGGGGGAGCGATCGAGAAGTCCGGCCATGGCGCGCTCGCCGCCTTCGGCCGTGAAGTCGCCGGCGGCCACCAGCGCCGGGTCGGGGTCGCCGCCGCCGAGCGCGTCGCGGTAGCCGTGGAGCCGGTCGAGGGCGGAGGTCTGGTCGAGCGGGCCGGTGATGACGGCGATGCGCCGACGCCCGCTCTCCAGCAGATGTTTCACGGCCTGCCGGGCGCCGCCGCGGTTGTCCGTGTCGACATACAGCAGCTGCGGGTCGCGATCGGCCCCGGGCCAGCCGGGGCGGCCTCCGAACACGGTCGGCAGGCCCGAGGCGGCGGCCATGGACGGCAGCGGGTCGTCGCGGTGCAGGGAGAACATCAGGGCGCCGTCGACCTGGCCGCCGGCCAGATGGCGCCCGATGCGCTCGTAGTCCTGGGGGCGCTCCACCAGCAGCAGAAGTAGGTGGGTGTCGCGGGCCGACAGCTCACGGCTGATGCCCCGCAGGTGCTGGGCGAAGAAGGGGTCGGAGAAGACCCGGCGCTTCGGCTCGGCGATGACGACGGCGACGGTGCCCGTACGCCGGGTGACCAGGCTGCGCGCCGCGCTGTTCGGTATGTAGCCCAGGTCGCTCACGGCTCGCTGGACTCGTTCCCGTACCGATGCGCGGACGCCCGCGCTGCCGTTGACCACGCGTGACACGGTGGCGCGGGACACTCCGGCGTGTGCGGCGACGGCTTCCAGCGTGGGACGGGCATCGGGCACGGCCAACTCCTTTTCCTGCACGGAGTCTTGACGCTACCGCCTGCGGCTGGGCAGTGTGCCGGGCCATGGCGTGAGAGCGCTCCCATGCGATCACCTCATCCCGTACGGCATCTCCTCCATACCCCCACCTCGACGAGGAGTAGTGACATGAGCACCAGGAAATCGACACGATCGCCCGGCCAGGGCCAGGGCGTAGGCCGCCGCGGCGTCCTCGGCCTTGCGGCGGGAGCCGCCGTGAGCCTCGGAACGGGCCTGGCCTTCGGCCCCGCACGAGCGACGGAAGGCTCCGCACCGACGGCGAAATCCTCCGCACGCGGCTCGGCACGGGCCGCCGACGGCCTGCCGCTCACCGTCGTCAACGAGACCGGCCGGTACGGCAATTCCTCGATATGGGTCTATGTCGTCGGTACCGAGGGCGGCCGTCAGGTACGTGTCACCCCCGACGGTCGTCTCGCCCCCGTCGCCCTCTCGGACAACGGTCCCGACGGCTGGACCGACTACGCCATTCCGCTCTCCGTGAGCGGGCCCACCACGATCACGCTGCCCCGGATGTCCGGCCGCGTGTACGTCACCCTGGGTGAGCGGCTCAAGCTGAAGGCGGTGGCCGACGGCAACGGGAACGCCGCGCTCCAGTACCCGGCCGGCTGGGTCTCCTCGGACCCCAACTACCGCGTGCTGCACGACTGCGCGGAGTTCACCTTCAACTCCTCCGGGATGTTCTGCAACACCACCATGGTGGACATGTTCAGCGTTCCGCTGGAGATCCGCCTCACCGGGGCGAAGGACCAGCGGACCGGAACCCTGCGCGACGGCGCCCGCGCCGAGGTCTTCTCCGCACTCGCCGCAGTGGACGCGTACGCCCCGCTCGTCCTCGGCGGTGATCTGCGCGTCATCGCCCCCGGGCACGGCCTGGACGCCGGGCTGTTCCCCGAGGACTACCTCGCCCGGGCCATCGACGAGGTGTGGAGCCACTACGCCTCCACGGACCTGCGCATCACCACGGACGCGGGCACCTTCACCGGCCGGACCAGCGGCGGCCGGCTCTCCTTCACCGGCCCGGCCGCTGTCTCCTTCAGCAAGCCCACCACCCGCGACGTCCTCTTCTGCGACGGAACCCTGGCCGCGCCCAACGACGGCGTGACCGGGCCCGTCGCAGCGGTGCTCGGCGCCGCGTTCAACCGCTCCACGCTCCGGGACCACCCAGCCCAGCCGACCACCGACCCCGCCGCCTTCTACCGGCCGTCGGTGACCAACCACTACGCCAAGGCCATGCACGCGGCCACCCGGGACGGCAAGGCCTACGGCTTCGCCTTCGACGACGTCGCCGGGTTCGCCTCGTACATCGAGGACAGCGCGCCCCGGGCGATGACCCTCACCCTCACCGGATTCTGATCCTCACGCCCGGGCCCCGGTGTTCCCACAGCAACCACCGGGCCGCGCGGCTGGGGCTTCGGGCCGCGGTGTTCTCAGAGCAATCACCGGGCCGTGGGGCTGGGGTTTCGGGTCCGGGTGTTCCCACGGCAATCACCGGGCCGTGGGGCTGGGGCTTCGGGCCCGGTGTTCCCACAGCAATCACCGGGCCGCGCGGCTGAGGCTTCAGCCGCCGTACGCACCCGAGGCCGTGAGCCGCAGTGCCGTGTCGATCAGCGGCACATGGCTGAACGCCTGCGGGAAGTTGCCGACCTGCCGCTGCAGAGTCGGGTCCCACTCCTCCGCGAGCAGCCCCAGATCGTTCCGCAGCGACAGCAGCTTCTCGAACAGCTTCCGCGCCTCGTCCACGCGACCGATCATCGCCAGATCGTCCGCCAGCCAGAACGAGCAGGCCAAGAAAGCGCCTTCGTCCCCCTCCAGCCCGTCCACGCCCTTCTCCTGGCCCTGGGTCGGGTAGCGCATCACGAACCCGTCCTCGGTGCCCAGCTCCCGCTGGATCGCCTCGATCGTGCCGATGACCCGCTTGTCGTCCGGCGGCAGAAAGCCCATCTGCGGAATCAGCAGCAGGGAGGCGTCCAGCTCCTTCGACCCGTAGTACTGGGTGAAGGTATTGCGCTCCTTGTCATAGCCCTTCTCGCAGACGGTGCGGTGGATCTCGTCGCGCAGGTCGCGCCACCGCTCCAGCGGCCCGTCCACATCGCCCGACTCGATCAGCTTCACCGTCCTGTCCACCGCCACCCAGGCCATGACCTTGGAGTGGACGAAGTGTCGGCGCGGCCCGCGGACCTCCCAGATGCCCTCGTCCGGCTCGTTCCAGTGGCCCTCGAGGTAGTTGATCAGCTTCAGCTGCAGCAGGCTCGCGTAGTCGTTGCGCGCCAGACCCGTCATATGCGCGAGGTGCAGTGCCTCGGTGACCTCGCCGTAGACGTCCAGCTGCAGCTGCCCCGCCGCGCCGTTGCCGATCCGGACCGGCCTCGAGCCCTCGTAGCCCGGCAGCCAGGTCAGCTCGGTCTCGCCCAGTTCCCGTTCGCCCGCGATCCCGTACATGATCTGCAGGTTCTCCGGGTCCCCCGCGACCGCGCGGAGCAGCCACTCGCGCCAGGCGCGCGCCTCCTCGCGGTAGCCGGTGCGCAGCAGGGACGACAGGGTGATCGCCGCGTCCCGCAGCCAGGTGAAGCGGTAGTCCCAGTTCCGGCAGCCGCCGATGTCCTCCGGCAGCGATGTCGTGGGCGCGGCCACGATGCCGCCGGTCGGCCCGTACGTCAGCGCCTTCAGCGTGATCAGCGAACGCACCACCGCGTCCCGGTACGGGCCGTGGTAGGTGCACTGCTCCACCCACTCCCGCCAGAACTCCTCGGTCGCCTCCAGCGACGCCTCGGGCTCCGGCAGCGGCGGCGGCTCCTTGTGGGAGGGCTGCCAGCTGATGGTGAACGCCATCCGCTCACCCGGCGAGATCGTGAAGTCGGAGTACGTGGTGAGCTCCTCGCCGTGCGACTCCGCGGCCGTGTCGTACCAGACCGAGTCCGGCCCGGCCACGCCGACCGTACGGCCGTCCACCCGGTGCACCCAGGGCACGACCCAGCCGTAGGAGAACCGCATCCGCAGCGCCGACTGCATCGGAACGCGACCGCTGACGCCCTCGACGATCCGGATCAGCTGCGGAGCGCCCTCACGGGGCGGCATGAAGTCGATCACCCGTACCGTGCCGCGCGGTGTGTCCCACTCCGATTCGAGCACCAGCGAATCACCGCGATAGCGACGGCGGTCCGCGGCCGGCGGCTCGGCGCCGTCCGGATACGCGGGGCCCAGCCGCCAGAACCCGTGCTCATCCGTGCCGAGCAGCCCGGCGAAGATGGAATGGGAGTCGAACCGGGGGAGGCACAGCCAATCGGCCGTGCCGTCCCGGCAGACGAGGGCGGCGGTCTGCATATCGCCGATGAGTGCGTAATCCTCGATGCGCCCGGCCACGTGCATCTCCAGTCGAACGGCCTCGTCGCCCATCAGGGCGTCTTGCGGTCAAGGGAACATTGACGAGCTCTGTTCCGGGAGGCGGGCGGGGTTGTGCCGTGCCGGCTGCTCGCTGATGTGTCCGAGCAGGATACGACGCACGACAGCGATCTGTGCGACGGTCTCAGCAAGGCGTCTGCGCCGTACGGGTGAGCCGCCGTCTGCGCCGTACGGGTGAGCCTGCCGACAGCCCTGGTCGGGGCGGGTCCGTCCGTCGCCGGAAGCGGCTCCGTCCGGTCGCTGATACCCTGGTAGCCCGTGGACCGGTGGGCCCCATCCCGGGTGATGGCACCCCCGAACCGCAGCGACGGCACCCCCTCGGAAGCTCTTCGGTACAGGGTAGGGCCGGCCCGCATTTCACTACGCGACCACGGGAGCCCCCTCTTGGCACTGCCGCCCAAATCCATGACGACCAAGCACCTCTTCGTCACCGGGGGTGTCGCCTCCTCGCTCGGCAAGGGGCTCACGGCCTCCAGCCTGGGTGCGCTGCTGAAGGCGCGGGGCCTGCGGGTCACGATGCAGAAGCTCGACCCGTACCTCAATGTCGATCCTGGCACGATGAACCCGTTCCAGCACGGTGAGGTCTTCGTCACCAACGACGGCGCCGAGACGGACCTGGACATCGGCCATTACGAGCGCTTCCTCGACGTCGACCTCGACGGCTCGGCGAACGTCACCACCGGCCAGGTCTACTCCTCGGTCATCGCCAAGGAGCGGCGCGGTGAGTACCTGGGCGACACCGTGCAGGTCATCCCGCACATCACCAACGAGATCAAGCACCGGATCCGCCGTCTGGCCACCGAGGACGTGGACGTCGTCATCACCGAGGTCGGCGGCACCGTCGGCGACATCGAGTCGCTGCCGTTCCTCGAGGCCGTCCGCCAGGTCCGCCACGAGGTCGGCCGGGACAACGTCTTCTTCGTCCATGTCTCCCTGCTCCCCTACATCGGCCCGTCGGGCGAGCTGAAGACCAAGCCGACGCAGCACTCGGTCGCGGCGCTGCGCAACATCGGTATCCAGCCGGACGCGATCGTGCTGCGCGCCGACCGTGAGGTCCCCCAGTCGATCAAGCGCAAGATCTCCCTGATGTGCGATGTCGACGAGGCCGCCGTGGTCGCCGCCATCGACGCCAAGTCGATCTACGACATCCCGAAGGTCCTGCACGCCGAGGGCCTGGACGCGTATGTGGTCCGCCGGATCGACCTGCCCTTCCGGGACGTCGACTGGACCCAGTGGGACGACCTGCTCAAGCGTGTCCACCAGCCCGAGCACGAGGTCACCGTCGCCCTGGTCGGCAAGTACATCGACCTTCCCGACGCCTATCTCTCGGTCACCGAGGCGCTGCGCGCGGGCGGCTTCGCCAACAACGCCCGGGCGAAGATCAAGTGGGTCACCTCGGACGACTGCCGGACCCCCGCGGGCGCCCAGCAGCAGCTCGGCGATGTGGACGCGATCTGTATCCCCGGTGGCTTCGGCGAGCGCGGTGTCGACGGCAAGGTGTCGGCCATCACCTACGCCCGCGAGAACAAGATCCCGCTGCTGGGCCTCTGCCTCGGCCTGCAGTGCGTCGTCATCGAGGCCGCGCGGAACATCGCGGGCATCGAGGACGCCAACTCCACCGAGTTCGACCCGGCCACCGGCCACCCGGTGATCTCGACCATGGCCGAGCAGCTCGACATCGTCGCCGGCGAGGGCGACCTGGGCGGCACCATGCGGCTCGGCATGTACCCGGCCAAGCTGGCCGAGGGCTCGATCATCCGCGAGGTGTACGGCGACCAGCCCTACGTCGAGGAGCGCCACCGCCACCGCTACGAGGTCAACAACTCCTACCGCGCCGAGCTGGAGAAGACCGGACTGCTCTTCTCCGGCACCTCCCCGGACAACAAGCTGGTGGAGTACGTCGAGTACCCGCGCGAGACGCACCCGTACCTCGTCGCCACCCAGGCGCACCCGGAGCTGCGCTCCCGCCCGACCCGTCCCCACCCGCTCTTCGCCGGGCTGGTGAAGGCGGCCGTCGCACGCCGGCGGGAGGCGCGCCCGCAGAGCGCCCAGGCCTGACCGATACGGTGGCCGGGGTACGGGCAGCCGCGCCGCCCGTACCCCGGCACCATCGTTTCTGCGGAGGTCGATCCACCCATGGGCGAGCACAGCGAGCGCCTGCACGACACCCCCGAGGAGTGGCAGGTCGTCGCGACCGCCACCCCGTTCACCGGCAACAAGACCAGTGTCCGCACGGACCGCGTCGTCATGCCGGACGGCAGCACGGTCACCCGTGACTACCAGGTCCACCCCGGCTCCGTGGCCGTTCTCGCGCTCGACGACGAGGACCGCGTCATCGTGCTGCGCCAGTACCGCCACCCCGTCCGGCACAGGCTCTGGGAGATCCCGGCGGGCCTGCTCGACGTGCCCGGCGAGAACCCGCTGCACGCGGCCCAGCGCGAGCTGTACGAGGAGGCCCACGTCAAGGCGGAGGACTGGCGCGTCCTCGCGGACGTCTTCACCACGTCCGGCGGCTGCGACGAGGCCGTACGGATCTTCCTCGCGCGGGATCTCTCCGAGGCCGAGGGCGAGCGCTTCGAGGTCTCCGAAGAGGAGGCCGACATGGAGCTCGCCCGGCGGCCGCTCCAGGACCTGGTGCGCGGCGTGCTGGCGGGTGATCTGCACAACAACTGCCTCGTGGTCGGCGTTCTCTCCCTCACCGCCGCGCTCGCGGGCGACGGCATCGACTCCCTGCGCCCGGCGGACGCCCCTTGGCCGGCCCGCCCGTTCGAGGCTTAGGACCTGTCCGGCGGACAGGAGCCAGGGCTGCCGCGGAATGCCTCATGGAGCTCCGAGGGCGCCGGGTCAGGCAGCTCGAACGGAGCCGTATCGCTCGGATGATCCGATGCGGTGATTTTCGGTGAGGATCTCCGCCGCGCGCCGCACGAGCCGTCGTACGGCGTGAACTACGCTCGTGGGGTTCCCGCCCGCAGCCGCGGCGGGCTCGTGCGCAGGCGGACGGGAGCGTGGCCCGTGACGGATCAGGCGGTGGATTCCGGCGGGCGGGCGAGGGGGATGCGGCCCGGCGCCCGGGCCACCCCACGTGCCACCACCGGTTTCCTCGGTCGCACCCGTGAGCTGAAGTCGCTGCGCGAGGACATCGCGCGTGCCGGGCTCGACACCCTCTCCGGCCGCAAGGCCGCCCGCGCCCGGGTGCTGCTCATCGCGGGCCGGCCCGGCTCGGGACGGACCGCGCTGGCCGAGGAGTTCGCCCGGCAGGTGGCGCCCGACTACCCCGACGGCGTTCTGCGCGCCGGGCTCACGGCGCCCGGCGGAGAGCCCGTACCCACCCGGCGCACCGCACGGGACCTTCTCGACGCGCTCGGGGTGGCCGCTGTTCCCGGCGCGGACGAGGACGAGCTGACCGAGGCGCTGCGGGACACCCTCGCCGACCGCCGGGTCCTGCTGCTCCTCGACGACGTCACGGCCCCGGAGCAGGTGCACCCGCTGATCCCGGACGCCCCCGACTGCCTGGTCGTGGCCGTTTCCGAGGGTCCGCTGACCGGGGTCCAGGACGTCCGGCCGTGCACCCTGGGCGGGCTGGACACATGCGCGGCCGTCGACCTCCTCGCCCGGTACACCGGCCGGGTCCGTATCACCGTCGACCCCCGCTCCGCGGACGCCCTGGTCGAGCAGTGCGCGGGGCAGCCCGCCGCCCTGGTGCTGGCCGGCGGCTGGCTCGCGGCCCGCCCCCGTGCGTCCGTCGCCGACGCCGCGCAGCGGCTGCGTGAGCTGCCCACGGCGGCGGTGGTGCCGGAGGCCGCCGGCAGCCGGCCGCTGGCCCGAGCCTTCCGGCTGGTGTACGAGTCCCTGCCACAGCCCACCGCCCGGGTGCTGCGGCTGCTGGCGCTCGCGCCGGCGGGCTTCCTCGACGCACACACCGCCTCCGCGCTGGCCGGTTGTTCGGTGGCCGCCGCGCAGTCCGTCCTCGACGGCTTCGCCGCCCATGGGCTGCTGCGGCCCGCCGACGAGCCCGGCCGGCGGACCGTACGGCGCGAGGGTGCCGGAGGCCACGCGCCCGGCCGGGGGGCGGAGGAGGCGCCGAGGAACGGCACCGGGCGACGTCAGCCGGAGGCCGGCGAGCCGTACAACAGATCGCTGCCGCCGCGGTACCGGCTGCCGGGCTGTCTCGCGCCGTTCCTGCGGAGCGTGCTGCGGGCGGAGGAGAAACCCGCCGAGATCCAGCTGGCCCGGGCCCGGATGCTGGAGCGGACCGTACGGCAGCTGCAGTCCTGCCGGGCGACCGCCGAGCCCGTCGACTCGCCCGCCCGCAGACGGCTGGCCGGGCTGCCGCGGGCGTTGCGCTTTCCGTCGCCCGGGGCAGCCGGGGCCTGGCTCGACTCCCGTCTCCCGGCGCTGTCGGCCGCCGCGGCGCTGGCCGTGGAGGACGGTGAACTCGACACCCAGGCGCGGAGGTTGGTCTCCGCGCTCTCCCGGGCGCTGATGGCCCACCGGGGCGAGGACGGCGCGGCGCCGGAGCTGTATCCGCTGCACCAGCTCGTACTGGAGGTCGCCGAACGGCGGGGCCTCGGGCTGGAGAGGGCGGCGGCGCTGCTCAACCTGGCCGACCTGGACGTGGCCGCGGACCGGACCGGGGGAGCGCTGAGCCGCTACCGCGGAGCGCTGGAGGCGGCGCGGGCGGTCGGCGACCCGTTGCTCACCCTCCGCGCGCTGGAGTCCCTCGGCGGCACCTACGAGGCGCTGGGCGACTGGCAGCGCTCGGCCGACTGGTACGGGCGGGCGCTCTCCCTGCGGCTCTCCCGCGGGGAGCTGGCCGAGGAGGCGCGGCTCTACGGGCGGCTGGGCGCGGTGCACAGCTACGCCGGGCGCTGGGGCGAGGCGCTGCGGCACTGGCGGGCCGCCGCTGCCGCCCACCGCAGGCTCCGCGACCCCCGGGGCCATGCGCGCGCGCTCGGCGAGATGGCCCGGGTCCAGGAGTACGCGGGCCGGCCCGAGCAGTCGCTGCGCACCTGCGAGGAGGCGCTGGCCTGGGCGCGGCGGGCCGGGGACGACCGGCTCCTCGCGGCGGTCCAGCTGCGGATGGCGGACACGCTCGACCGGCTCGGTGACCCCGCCGCCGCCCGGCTGCAACGCGGCGCAGCCGAACGCTTGCTCCGTGAGACAGCGGGTCCAACCTACGAAATCAGTGGCGCGTCACCGAGAGATTGATGCTTTGAAAGGCTAGACAGCGAGTAATCCTTCAATAGACTGGTCGAGCCGCGACGTGAGCGGTGTCTTCCCGTATGCAGTCGCATGCTGGATTTGTCCGCATACCTGTCTCCTCTTTCAAGGACCGTGATCGACGTGAAGGTCGGCATCCCCCGCGAGGTCAAGAACAACGAGTTCCGCGTGGCCATCACCCCGGCCGGCGTGCTCGAGCTCGTCCGCAACGGCCATGAGGTCTTTGTGGAGCAGGGCGCCGGCCTGGGCTCCTCCATCCCGGACGAGGAGTACGTCGCCGCCGGCGCAGGCATCCTTCCCACCCCCGACGAGGTCTGGGCCACGGCCGACCTGCTGCTGAAGGTCAAGGAGCCGATCGCCGAGGAGTACCACCGCCTCCGCAAGGACCAGACGCTCTTCACCTACCTGCACCTCGCCGCATCCCGGGAGTGCACCGACGCGCTGCTCGAGGCCGGCACCACCGCCATCGCATACGAGACGGTGGAGACCGCGAACCGCACGCTTCCGCTGCTCGCCCCGATGTCCGAGGTCGCGGGCCGGATCGCGCCGCAGGTCGGCGCCTACCACCTGATGCGCTCGGCCGGCGGCCGCGGCGTGCTGCCGGGCGGTGTCCCGGGTGTGGCCCCTGGCCGCGCCGTCGTCATCGGCGGTGGTGTCTCCGGCTGGAACGCCGCGCAGATCGCCATCGGCATGGGCTTCCATGTCACGCTGCTCGACAAGGACATCAACAAGCTGCGCGAGGCCGACAGGATCTTCGGTACGAAGATCCAGACGATCGTCTCCAACGCCTACGAGCTGGAGCGCGCCGTCCTCGACGCCGATCTCGTCATCGGTGCGGTGCTCATCCCGGGCGCCAAGGCGCCGAAGCTGGTCACCAATGAGCTCGTGTCGCTGATGAAGCCCGGAAGTGTGCTTGTCGACATTGCGATCGACCAGGGCGGCTGCTTCGAGGACTCACGTCCCACCACCCACGCCGAGCCGACCTTCCAGGTCCACAACTCGGTCTTCTACTGCGTCGCCAACATGCCGGGCGCGGTGCCGAACACTTCCACGTACGCGCTGACCAACGCCACGCTGCCGTACATCGTGGAGCTGGCCAACCGCGGCTGGCGGGAGGCCCTGCGCGGCGACGCCGCGCTCGCCCAGGGGCTCAACACCCATGACGGCCAGGTCGTTTACGGTCCGGTCGCCGAGGCGCACAACCTGCCGGCCGTCGAGCTGAGCGCGCTGCTCGGCTGAGCCGCGGCCCGGGGCGGCGCCCAGGTGCCCCGCCCTCGGTGTCAACAGTCCGACGGCGTCAACACGCGTCGTCAACATCGCCAACACCGTATGTCGGACCGGGCCTTGCCGATCAGGGCCCGGCCGACGCGTTGGCCCTGCCCTGGCGGTGTGTCAACTCGCCTCGAACGTAACTCTTTAACCGATTCGCACAGCCACGAAACATCGGGGATACGGCCGTTATGCCCTTGACAGCAGGGTGTTCGGATGCCGACACATCGGACCGGGTCCAGTGGATTGTGTTGCTGTGAACCATAGACACGCCATAGAGTCGCCAACCGTCGGCATGGTGTCACGCTGACCTATCGATAAATTTTCCTGGTCACGTCCAAGGAGGTAAGACGACTTGTGAATGAGTCGACATTTACTCCCGGGGGTGGTCAACCAGGAATGGCTGCGCGTGGCCAGGGTCCCTCGGGGCTCGAGGCTGTCGGCTCCGTCGCTGTCCACACCTTCGCAGCCCGCCAGAGCACGACAGCCCACCAGAGCATGGACGGCCATCACGTGAACGCCATGGCCGGCGACCAGGGCGGTACCGATCCCGCCACCCGTTTCGCCGACTACGACGACCTGCCCGAGGGGCACTTCTACGACCCCGACGCGGAGTACGAGCCCGACCCCGAGTACGCGGCCACGCTCGCCCCGGACGCTGCCCGTCAGCGCCGTGAGCGCATCGGCCCGACCGGCCGGCCCCTGCCGTACTTCCCGATCCCGGGCCCGCTGACCGACCACGGCCCCGCGAAAATCATCGCGATGTGCAACCAGAAGGGCGGGGTGGGCAAGACCACCTCGACCATCAACCTGGGTGCCGCGCTGGCGGAGTACGGCCGACGGGTGCTGCTCGTCGACTTCGACCCGCAGGGCGCGCTGTCCGTGGGCCTCGGGGTCAACCCGATGGAGCTTGACCTGACGGTCTACAACCTGCTCATGGAGCGGGGAATGGCGGCCGACGAGGTCCTCCTCAAGACGGCTGTGCCCAATATGGACCTGCTGCCCAGCAATATCGATTTGTCCGCGGCGGAAGTGCAGTTGGTCAGCGAGGTGGCCCGGGAGTCCACCCTCCAGCGGGCGTTGAAGCCGCTCCTGGCGGACTACGACTACATCGTCATCGACTGCCAGCCCTCGCTGGGCCTGCTCACGGTCAACGCCCTCACCGCCGCGCACAAGGTGATCGTGCCGCTGGAGTGCGAGTTCTTCGCGCTGCGCGGTGTGGCACTCCTCACCGAGACGATCGAGAAGGTCCAGGAGCGGCTCAACCCGGAGCTGGAGCTCGACGGCATCCTCGCCACCATGTACGACTCCCGTACGGTGCACAGCCGCGAGGTCCTCGCCCGCGTGGTCGAGGCGTTCGACGATCACGTCTACCACACCGTGATCGGCCGGACGGTCCGCTTCCCGGAGACCACGGTCGCGGGTGAGCCGATCACCACGTACGCCTCCAACTCCGTCGGTGCCGCCGCTTATCGCCAGCTCGCCAGGGAGGTGCTCGCCCGGTGCCACGCCGAGTGAGTCTTCCGGGTGCCGACGAACTGTTCCGCACCACCGGGGGGATGGCTCTGCAGGCGTCGTCCCCGGGTTCTCCCCGGCAGCACGCCAACGGGGAGACACCCGGGGCGGCGCCCCGCGTTCCCGCCCCGGCGGGTGAGTCCGACCCGGTCGCGCAGGCGCCGTCCGGGGAGGAGGGTGACGAATCCGGTTCCGGGTCCTCCTCGGACGCCGCCGGGGACGCGGACGCCGCCGAACACTCCGGCCGCGAGCAGGACGAGGACAAGCCCGCAGAGCGGACGCCGGCGCAGGCCGCCCGGCCCACGACCCGCCCCGCGCAGGAAGGCCCGCGCACCGCCCGCCCGGCGACCGGTGCGAAGCCCTCCGCCCAGGCCGCGCCGGCCCCGTCGCCGTCCGCGGCCGCCCAGGCCGCCGCAGGTCAGGCCGCCGCCGGTCAGGCCCGGCGCCGCTCGCGTGCGGCGAACCGCCGGCCCAGCGGCCGGGAGCGCCACGACGAGAAGATCACCGTCTATGTCTCCGCCGAGGAGCTCATGGACCTCGAACACGCGCGGCTGGTGCTGCGCGGCGAGCACGGACTCGCCGTCGACCGGGGCCGTATCGTCCGCGAGGCGGTCGCGGTCGTCCTGGCCGACCTCGAGTCGCGCGGCGACGCGAGCATCCTGGTGCGCCGGCTGCGGGGGCGCTGACCCCGGGTTCGCGGGTCCCCCACGCGGTCGCCGGGGGGAGATAGCCTGCCGTTCCGCGGGCTGGGCCTGGTACCCGGCCCGGGACCGCGCCTGGCCTCCGGCCGGGACCTTCCAGCACCCTGGACCGCAATGCCGACGAACGACGACCCCGCGCCGCCGCCCCGTACGCCCCGCCGCACCCTGGGGCGGGGCCCGGGCGCCCGCCCGCTCGCCACGGACCCCGCTGCCACGCAGGGGACACGGGACCATGCGCCACGGGACACGGGGCAGCCACCGGGCGCCGGGGACGCCTCAGCCGCCGGAACGCCACCGGAGGCGCCGGACGCGTCGGCTCCGGCAGCAGCGACCATCCCCCCGGCCGGTGCCGGGGCAGCGCCGGCCGAACCTGCACCGGCCCGGCCCGAGGCCGCCGCGGACGAGGCTGATCCTGTCCCGGGAGGGGCAGAGCGGCAGGCGCCGTCGGAGACCGTCGCACCGGCACCGCGTATCACCCGCGGCCCGGACGAGGCTCCGACGGAGCCGACGGCGCCCTCCGGTACGAGCGGTGAGGCCGAGCGCCCGGAGCCCGCCGCCCCGGTGCCGGAGGCGCCTCAGAAGCAGGACGGGCCACGTCCGGGAGGCCCGGAGCGGGCCCGGCCACGGCCTGGCGCGGCCCCGGAGAAGGACGCACCGAGCCATGGCCGGCCGACGTCGGTCACCCACGGCGGCCCGGCCCCGGTCGGCCGCGAGGCTGCGGCGTCGAGCCCTCCCACGGACGGACCCGCCATCGTCCCCGTAGCGGACGGCACGGCCGACGGCGGGCGGGTGGCCATGGGCCCGGACGGCGCAGGGTCCGGCCTGGCCGGAGGGCTACCGGCCGCGGGCGGCGCCGCCCGTGCCGTCTCCGTCGCGGAGCGTGCGGCCGGCGGCGGTCCGGCGGCGGAGGCAGAGCAGCCGGAGGGAGAGGAGCCGGAGGGAGAGGAGGCCACCGGTCGGTTCACCGTACGGCTGGCGAACTTCGAGGGGCCCTTCGACCTTCTGCTGCAACTGATCTCCAAGCACAAGCTCGATGTCACCGAGGTCGCCCTCTCCAAGGTCACCGACGAGTTCATGGCGCACATCCGGGCCATGGGGCCGGACTGGGATCTCGATCAGACCACCGAGTTCCTCGTTGTCGCCGCCACGCTGCTCGATCTCAAGGCCGCGCGGCTGCTGCCCTCCGCGGAGGTGGAGGACGAGGCCGACCTCGCGCTGCTCGAGGCGCGCGACCTGCTGTTCGCGCGGCTGCTGCAGTACCGCGCGTACAAGCAGATCGCGGACATCTTCAGCGAGCGGCTCGCCACCGAGGCCCGCCGGTACCCGCGTACCGTCGGTCTGGAGCCGCACCACGCCGAGCTGCTCCCCGAGGTCGTCATCAGCATCGGCGCCGAGGGGTTCGCGAAGCTCGCGGTCAAGGCGATGCAGCCCAAGGCCGAACCGCAGGTGTACGTGGACCATATCCACGCACCCCTGGTCAGCGTCCGCGAGCAGGGCCAGGTGATGATCGCCCGGTTGCGCGAGCTGGGGGAGGCGAGCTTCCGGTCGCTCACCGAGGACGCCCCCGACACCCTCACCGTCGTCGCCCGCTTCCTGGCGCTGCTCGAGCTCTACCGGGAGCGTGCGGTGGTGCTCGACCAGGAGGAGGCGCTCGGCTCGCTGATGGTCCGCTGGACCGGCGGCGCGGGGGAGCAGCCCATGGTCACGGATGAGTTCGACCAGCCGCCGGGGGAGCGGCTGGTCGAAGAGCACACGGCATCGGAGAGGGAGAAGGCATGAGAGAGGACCTGGCTGCCGGGCCGCAGGGGCCCGAGGAGGCGGAGCCCGGGGCCGCGGCGCCCCCCGCCGTCGCCGGGCTCGACCTGAAACCCGCACTGGAGGCGGTCCTGATGGTCGTCGACGAGCCGGCCACCGAGGAGCACCTCGCCAAGGTCCTCCAGAGACCGCGCCGGGCCGTCGCCGACGCGCTGCGCGAGCTCTCCGACGCGTACACGACCCAGGGCCGCGGCTTCGACCTGCGGCTGGTCGCGGGGGGCTGGCGGTTCTACACCCGGACCGAGTACGCGGACGCCGTCGAGAGCTTCGTCCTGGACGGCCAGCAGGCCCGCCTCACCCAGGCCGCGTTGGAGACCCTGGCCGTGGTCGCGTACCGTCAACCGGTCAGCCGGTCCCGCGTATCGGCCGTACGCGGAGTCAACTGCGACGGCGTGATGCGCACCCTGCTCCAGCGAGGTCTGGTGGAGGAGGCGGGGACGGAACCCGAAACAGGTGCGATCCTGTACAGGACGACGAACTACTTCATGGAGCGGATGGGCCTGCGCGGTCTGGACGAGCTTCCGGAGCTCGCCCCGTTCCTCCCCGAGGTGGACGCCGTCGAGGCGGACTCCCTGGAGGGGGTTCCGTCGTTCGACCCGGACGCACCGGACGATGCAGACCGTACTCACTCGACAACGGAACCTTGATGCGAAGCAGCGACAGGAACAGCGGCAACCGTAACCCTCGAGGTGCGGGTGGCGGCAGGCGCGGCGAGAAGAAGCGCTCGGGCACCCCCCGGCCGGAGGAGCGCCGCTACGACGTCGGCAGCACCGGGCAGTCGGGTGCGAACAAGCCCGGCGGAGTCGGCCGGTCGAAGCCGAGCAGCAAGCCGACCGGCAACCGGGGCCGCAAACCGGCACCGGCCCGGCCGCGGGAGCTCGAGGCCCAGATCGAGGAGCGCAACCGGGCCCGCCACAGCAAGCCGCAGATCAAGCTCCCCAAGACCTTCGGGGAGCAGGAGGGCGAGCGGCTGCAGAAGGTCCTCGCCCGCGCGGGCATGGGGTCCCGGCGCGCCTGCGAGGAGCTGATCGAACAGCGCCGCGTCGAGGTCAACGGCGAGATCGTCACCGAACAGGGTGTCCGGGTCGACCCGGAGAAGGACGAGGTCAAGGTCGACGGGCTGACCGTGGCCACCCAGTCGTACCTGTTCTTCGCCCTCAACAAACCGGCCGGTGTCGTCTCCACGATGGAGGACCCGGACGGCCGCCAGTGCCTGGGCGACTACGTCACCAACCGTGAGACCCGGCTCTTCCACGTCGGCCGCCTCGACACCGAGACGGAGGGCATCATCCTGCTCACCAACCACGGCGAGCTGGCCCACCGTCTCACCCACCCCCGATACGGGGTGAAGAAGACCTATCTCGCCGCGATCCAGGGCCCCATCCCCCGCGACCTCGGCAAACAGCTGAAGAACGGCATCCAGCTCGACGACGGCTACGCCCGCGCCGACCACTTCAAGGTCGTCGAGAACACCGGCAAGAACTACCTCGTCGAGGTCACCCTCCACGAAGGCCGCAAACACATCGTGCGCCGGATGCTCTCCGAGGCGGGTTTCCCGGTCGACCGGCTCGTCCGCACCAGCTTCGGCCCGATCCCGCTCGGCGACCAGAAGTCCGGCTGGCTGCGCCGCCTCACCAACACCGAGGTCGGCATGCTGATGCGCGAGGTCGATCTGTAGGCCTCCGCGCGCTCCCGGCGAGCAGCCCGGCAGCGCCATGCCCCTGACCGGCGTGCGATTCCCCGAGGAACCGCACGCCGGCTCATGTGCCCCGGGGTGTCCGCGGGTTCTCGACGCCACGGAGCCGCTGTCGGCCGCCGTCGACGGAAAACCCCGGGCCGGTCGGGCCGCCGATACGACATGCTCGTGCCACTCCTCCTGTTCCGCCGCGACCGACCGGAAGGACTCCACCAGTGAAGCTCGCCGCCACCGGCTCCCTGATCGGACTGGCGCTCGGGGACGCCCTCGGTTTCCCGACCGAGTTCGACGACGTCCCCTCGATCCTCGCCACGTCGGGCCCGTGGCGGGAGATGCGGCTGCCGGACCCCGCCTTCGTCACCGACGACACGCAGATGACGATCGCCCTGGGCCGGGGCATACGCACCGCGATGGACCAGGGAACCCTGGAGGCGTCCGGTCTGGAAGGACCGGTCCGTGAGGAGTTCATCGCCTGGTACCGCTCGCCGGAGAACAACCGCGCACCCGGCCGTACCTGTCTGGTCGCCTGCGGCCTCCTCGAAGACCGCGGACTGGCGTGGCAGAAGGCCGCCCAGACCGCGTCGAAGGGGTGCGGCGCGAACATGCGGGTCGCGCCCGTCGGGCTCGTGCCCGGCCTCAGCGACGAACAGCGCGCCGGAGCCGCACAGTTGCAGTCGGCGCTCACCCACGGCCACCCCACCGCGCTCGCCGCCGGCGACCTCACGGCGCACGCGGTGCGGCTCCTCGCGGAGGGCACACCCCCCGGCCGGCTGGTTGCCGCCCTGCGCTCGTACGCCCGGGAGAACCGCGGTCTGTACCACGAGCGCTGGCTGGGCGATCTGTGGCAGCACGCCCAGGACCGGTCGGCCGACGCCTTCATCTCCCGCGGCTGGGACGAGTGCCTCGGTGTCCTGGACCGGCTGGAGGACGCGCTGCGCCACCCCGACGCCGAGGCCGACCCCTGCCTGGCCACCGGCGAGGGCTGGATCGCCGAAGAGGCTCTCGCCACCGGCCTGCTGTGCTTCCTGCTCTTCCCCGACGAGCCGGTCACCGCCCTGCGCCGGGCCGCCTGTACCTCGGGGGACTCGGACTCGATCGCCTGCCTCGCGGGGGCCTTCGCGGGTGCCTGCCTGGGCGTGGACGTATGGCCGCAGGAGTGGGCCGGGCGCATCGAGTACCGGAGCGATCTGCTGGCGCTGGGCGCGGCCTGGGACGCATGACCATGACCCCGGGCGGGGCGCGGCACCACGAGCCGCGGACCGCCTGCGGCCCACCCGTCGACCCCACTGCGTACCGGGCCGTCCGCGATCTTGTCGTGCGCGCCCGGCTCGGCGAGGGCCGAGGCGGTTGACGCGGCCGGGGCGGCGGACGCGCGGCGTACCCGGATCAGGAAGTGGCCCAGTCCCGGCCGGGTTCGGGCAGCGGCGTGGTCCGTACGCGGCCGCGTCGGCCTCTCGCCGAGGCGCCCTGTCCAGCGGTCGGCCTGCGCCCACGGCGCCTCGCCGCGCCGGCCGGGCGGCGGCCGCTCCCGGTCGTCCCCCGTCCGGACCGGTTGGCCGTGGCCCGCGACGGTGCGAGGGCAGGGTCATGACCAGACGGCGAGACCGACCGCATGGCCGTCCGCGTCCCGCTGGACCTCCAGCATCCCGGCCACCGCCGTCCGGTTGATATGGCCGTAGACGTGCGGGAACAGGACGCCGGTGCCGCTGCCCGGCGGTGGCGGGACGGTCGCCGACTCCCAGCGGACCGGGGCGTCCAGCAGCTGCTCGTCGATCAGCAGGACCATCAGGGGACCGACCGCGTCGCGGAAGAAGGCGTCCGCGACGGAGAGGGAGGTCGTCTCGTCGGGGGAGCAGTGGATGAAGCCCTCCTCCGCGAGGGTGGGAGGGGCATACGGGCGGTCCGGTACGGCGAGCCAGTCGTCCAGCGGCACCACATGGAAGATCATGCGCAACGTTCTACCGGACCGCGTGCCGCCGCCCCGCCCTCGGAGGGCCTGACATCTCCACCGTCGAGCGGCGCTCCCGGGATTCCGCCCCCGGGTGCGGGCGATCGGACGGCCGCCGTCTCGCGGGCCGGTCACCGCGGCGTCCCGCCCGTACGGCTGGCTAGGCTGGTCGGACAGGGAGCACGCGCGAGCGCCGAGGGAGCAGAGAACGTGGCGGTACGAGCGGTCCGGGGAGCCGTCCAGCTGGAACGGGACGACTCCGCTCATATGCACGACCAGGTCAGCGAGCTGCTCACCGCCGTACTCGAGCGCAACCGCCTGGCCGCCGATGACCTGATCAGCATCTGGTTCACGGCCACCCCCGACCTGCACAGCGACTTCCCGGCAGCTGCGGCCCGCAAGCTCGGCATCGTCGATGTTCCGCTGATCTGCGCGCAGGAGCTGGCCATCGACGGCGCCATGCCCCGTGTCGTCCGCGTCCTCGCCCATGTCGAGACCGGACTCGCCAAGTCCGAGATCTCCCATGTCTACCTCGGCGCCGCCGCCACTCTCCGCAAGGACATCGCCCAGTGAGAACCGCCGTCGTCATCGGCACCGGCCTGATCGGCACCTCCGCCGCCCTGGCCCTGTCCGGCCGGGGTGTGCACGTCCACCTCGTGGACCACGATCCCGCCCAGGCCCGGACCGCGGCCGCGCTCGGGGCCGGCACGCACGAGGCACCGGAAGGCCCCGTCGACCTGGCCGTCGTCGCGGTACCTCCGGCACATGTCGCCACCACCATCGCGGACGCGCAGCGCCGCCGTGTCGCCCGCGGCTACCTCGACGTCGCCAGCGTCAAGGGCGGGCCGCGCCGGGAGCTGGAGGCCCTCGGCTGCGACCTGCGCCAGTACCTCGGTACGCACCCCATGTCCGGCCGGGAGCGCTCCGGGCCGCTCGCCGCGACCGCCGACCTCTTCGAGGGGCGCCCCTGGGTGCTGACCCCCACCCGCGACACCGACACCGAGGTGCTCAACCTCGCCCTGGAGCTCGTCGCCCTGTGCCGTGCCGTGCCCGTGGTGATGGACGCCGACGCCCACGACCGGGCCGTCGCTCTGGTCTCCCACACCCCCCAGCTGCTCTCCAGCATGGTCGCCGCCCGTCTGCAGGGCGCCGACGAGACCGCCGTACGGCTGTGCGGCCAGGGCATCCGGGACGTCACCCGGATCGCGGCCTCCGACCCGGCGATGTGGATCGACATCCTGTCCGCCAACCCCGGCCCGGTCGCCGATGTGCTCGCCGCGGTCGCCGCGGACCTCGACGAGACGGTGCAGGCGCTGCGCGCCCTGCAGTCCGCCGACGAGGACAAGCGGCGGGACGGCGTCACCGGCATCGAGGACGTACTGCGGCGCGGGAACGCCGGCCGTGAGCGGGTGCCGGGCAAGCACGGAGCCGCCCCGGCCGTCTACGAGGTCGTCACCGTGCTCATCGGCGACCAGCCGGGCGAGCTGGCCCGGATCTTCGCCGACGCCGGCCGGGCCGGGGTCAACATCGAGGACGTCCGGATCGAGCACGCGACCGGCCAGCAGGCGGGTCTGATCCAGCTGATGGTCGAGCCCAGGGCGGTGCCCTCGCTCACGGACGCCCTGCGGGAGCGCGGATGGTCGATCCGGCAGTGATCCGGCCCGTGACCCGGCAGTGAGGTGCGGGCCGGCCCGCAGGAGGACGCCACCAACGGAAAGTGCCACGTTACCCTCCCCCCCCAGGTGGCACGCCATGTACTGGGTGGTGGCACCAACCAACAACCTTGTCCGAAGGCATCTCGCTCCCGGCCGCGGCCGGGAAGGCCCCCGCTGACCCCCGCCCCGTGCACGAGAAAGGTGTTCGTCACCGTGGAAACCGCCGCCCGGACCGCCCCGGCAACAGTGATTGTCGCCATCGACGGCCCCTCCGGCACGGGCAAGTCGAGCACCTCGAAAGCCGTGGCCGCCAAGCTCGGACTGAGCTACCTCGACACCGGCGCCCAGTACCGGGCGATCACCTGGTGGATGCTGAGCAACGGCATCGACGTCCAGGACGGTGCCGCCGTGGCGACCGCGTCCGCCAAGCCCGTGATCGTCTCCGGCACCGACCCGGCCGCCCCGACCATCAGTGTGGACGGTGCGGACGCCGCCGGTCCGATCCGTACCCAGCAGGTCACCGCGGCGGTCAGCGCCGTCAGCGCGGTCCCCGAGGTCCGCGCCCGGCTCACCGAACTGCAGCGCACCATCGCCTCCTCCGCCGAGCGCGGCATCGTCGTCGAGGGCCGGGACATCGGCACCACCGTCCTCCCCGACGCCGACCTCAAGATCTTTCTCACCGCGTCGCCGGAGGCCCGCGCCGCCCGGCGCAGCGGAGAGCTCACGGGCAAGGAGGCCGCCGATCTGGCCAGCACCCGCGAGGCGCTCGTCAAGCGGGACGCGGCGGACTCCGGCCGTAAGACCTCGCCCCTGGCCAAGGCAGGGGACGCGGTCGAGGTGGACACCACCGAGCTCACCCTGGACCAGGTCATCGAGTGCGTCGTGACGCTCATCGAGGAGAAGCAGAGCGCGTGACCCGTAGCGACACCGTCTCTCCGGCCTCCGGCGCGGGGGCCCCCGAGCCGGGCGGTGCGGCGGTCGGCCGCAGGATCGGCATCGGGCTGATGTACGGGCTGTGGAGGCCGCGGGTGCTCGGCACTTGGCGGGTTCCGGCCTCCGGCCCGGTCATCCTGGCGGGCAACCACTCCCACAACATCGACGGCCCGATGATGATGGGCACCGCGCCCCGGCCGGTGCACTTCCTGATCAAGAAGGAGGCGTTCATCGGCCCGCTCGACCCGTTCCTGCGCGGAATCGGGCAGCTCAAGGTGGACCGGGAGAGCGCCGACCGTACCGCGATCACCAACGCGCTGGGCGTACTGGAGCGCGGTGGCGTACTGGGGATCTTCCCGGAGGGCACCCGGGGTGGCGGGGACTTCGCCTCGCTGCGTGCCGGGCTCGCCTACTTCGCGGTCCGCTCCGGCGCCCCGATCGTGCCGGTCGCGGTACTGGGCAGCACGGAGCGGCGCGGCCGGCTGATACCGGCGCTGCCGCCCCTGCGCAGCCGGGTCGATGTGGTCTTCGGAGACCCTTTCGACGCAGGTGACGGCAGCAGCAGGCGTACGACGCGCAAGGTCCTCGACGAGGCCACGGTGCGCATCCAGGAGAGGCTGACCGCCCACCTGGAAAACGCCAGGCGCTCCACGGAGCGCTAGGGCGTGTTGCAGAAGTCCGCGGAACCCGCCCCTCGGGCGGACGGCGCTACTTTGGGAACACGCCCGCGAGACTTGAGTGGCGGACCGCACGGGTCCGCACGGACGATGGACGACGAGGACACTGACTTCATGAACGACCAGACCCCCACCGGCGACGAGCACGGTGAGCTTGGCGACGCCGAGTACACGGAGTTCATGGAGCTCGCGACACAGGAGGGCTTCGACCCGGACGAGGTCGAGAGCGAACTCGCCGCCGCCGGTCACGGCCCGCTGCCCGTACTCGCCGTCATCGGTCGCCCCAATGTCGGCAAGTCGACCCTGGTGAACCGGATCATCGGACGCCGTGAGGCGGTTGTCGAGGACAAGCCGGGCGTCACGCGCGACCGGGTCACCTACGAGGCGGAGTGGGCGGGCCGCCGCTTCAAGGTCGTCGACACCGGCGGCTGGGAACAGGATGTCCTCGGTATCGACGCCTCCGTCGCCGCCCAGGCCGAGTTCGCCATCGAGGCCGCCGACGCGGTGGTCTTCGTCGTGGACTCCACTGTCGGTGCCACGGACACCGACGAGGCCGTGGTCAAACTGCTGCGCCGGGCCGGCAAGCCCGTGGTGCTGTGCGCCAACAAGGTCGACGGGCCCAACGCCGAGGCGGACGCCGCGATGCTGTGGTCACTCGGCCTCGGCGAGCCGTACCCCGTCTCCGCGCTCCACGGCCGCGGTACGGGCGACATGCTCGACGCCGCGCTGGAGGCCCTTCCCGACGCACCCGCCCAGACCTTCGGCGCCGCCGTGGGCGGGCCGCGCAGGATCGCCCTGATCGGCCGCCCGAACGTCGGCAAGTCCTCCCTCCTCAACAAGGTCGCGGGGGAGGACCGGGTCGTCGTCAACGAGCAGGCCGGCACCACACGTGACCCGGTCGACGAGCTGATCGAACTCGGCGGCGTGACATGGAAGTTCGTGGACACGGCCGGTATCCGGCGCCGCGTCCACCTCCAGGAGGGCGCCGACTACTACGCCTCGCTGCGCACCGCCGCCGCCGTCGAGAAGGCCGAGGTCGCGGTGGTCCTCATCGACGCGAGCGAGACCATCAGCGTCCAGGACCAGCGGATCATCACGATGGCGGTCGAGGCCGGGCGCGCGCTGGTCATCGCGTACAACAAGTGGGACAGCCTCGACGAGGAGCGCCGCTACTACCTCGAGCGCGAGATCGAGACGGAGCTGGGCCAGATCCAGTGGGCGCCGCGGGTCAATGTGTCGGCTCGTACGGGGCGGCACATGGAAAAGCTCGTCCCGGCGATCGAGACCGCCCTCGCCGGGTGGGAGACCCGCGTCCCGACGGGGCGTCTCAACGCCTTCCTCGGCGAGATCGTCGCCTCGCACCCGCACCCGATCCGCGGTGGCAAGCAGCCGCGCATCCTCTTCGGAACGCAGGCCGGGACCAAGCCGCCGCGGTTCGTGCTCTTCGCCTCCGGCTTCCTGGAGGCCGGCTACCGCCGCTTCATCGAGCGGCGGCTGCGCGAGGAGTTCGGCTTCGACGGCACCCCGGTCCATATCTCCGTGCGGGTGCGGGAGAAGCGCGGGCGGAAGAAGTAGTGCTCCCGGGCCCTGCCGGCGACGGCCGGGGCCGGGACTACAGCCCGTGCCTCCGGTTGTCGCGCTGACCGGGCGGCAGCGCAGGGGGGAACCCCGGGCGGTTCTGCCGCCCGATCGTGTCCCAGGAACGGGCGCGCTCCCATGACGCGCGGTGGTCACGGCTGTTGAAGGGCGCGAACCCCAGATCCTCCTCGCCCGTACGGTCGCCGGGCAGCGCCCGGAACTGCCGGCGGTACTCGGCGTACAGCGCGTCGTAGATCGGCGTGGCCGACTGATGGGCCGTCGACGCCTCGTGCGGGGGCCGCATACCGGGGATGTGGTGCTGGTACGGGATCCGGGGGGTGGGGTCGTATGAGTGCACGTACGTGCCAACGACCTCGGCGCCCGACGGATGCGGGGAAGCGCCGAAAACGCCTGTTCGCGGCAGACGGTGCGCACCGGTGCCCCGGTCTGTCCGCCGGGCGGCGGCCTGGGAAGCGGGGTCCGCACCCCCCGGCCCGCCTGAGGGGGTCGCGGTCACGTGCCCGCCAGTGGCATGACCGCGGCCACGAGCGCGCCGCCCGCCGCGGCCTTGTCGAGAGCGGCGCGCAGCAGGTCCTCGCGCGGCTGCTGGCCGATGGAGCCCACCGGAGCGGCGAAGACCAGCACCCTGGACGTCTTGTTGACGGCCGTCCGCCAGCCGTCCGTCACGGTCAGCGGCTGATGGGCCTGCCACCACGCGGTGGGCCCGCCGCCCCCGGTACCGGGCTGCAGGATGGCGTGGAGCTGTCCCATCGCGAGCAGTACGGACCACCCGTGCAGTGGCTCGGGCACCTGCTCGACATCCGTCACCGGCATGAACCCCTGTTCGATGAGCAGCGGCAGGAAGTCGTCGCCGGGGCCGTCGTTGCCGGGGCGGGCGATGGGGCTGGTGGGCTCGACGACGAGCGCGGGATACAGCCCGTCGTCGATCAGGACCAGACCGCTGGTCACCCCGATCACCGCCTGGCGCGGGGCCGGCCGGAGGTCGTCGGGCACGCGCAGCGCGGCTGACGGGCCGACGGGTACAGGGGCGGCCGTGGGGGCGCCGCCCTCGCCGGTGATGCTGCGCACCGCGCCCTGGAGCTGCTCCTCGGACACCGGGACGACCTGGGACGGAATGCAGGTGGCGTGGGCGAAGGCGAGCACCGCCGTCTCGTCACCGACGAACAGCACCGTGCTGGTTCGCTCCTGCTCGCTGTCGCCGGGGGTCCGGCAGGAGGTGCAGTCGTAGCTGCCCGGGGCGTTGTCACCTGCGATCAGCCGATCGGCTTCTTCGTCGCCGATCTCGGCGCGTACGTCATCGCTGACGTCGAGCATGCGCGGCACGGGGGGCTCCTCCGACTCGGTGGTGGTCGCCGGGCGCTCCCGGCTCATAAGAGGACAACGGGTGATCTGCCGCCGGAGTCACGCACGCGTGGATGGGGAATCAGATGGCGATATCACCCGGCTCGCCCGCCGGATGGTCCGACCGGGTAGGGCCGGACCGCGTGCCGGGCGCGGCTCCCCGGGCCGTGCGGAGAGGCGTGCGTAGCGTGCGGCATGTCGCACTTCCGTGTCATCCGTGTCATCACGCAGACGGCTGTGGTCCTCGCCGTGTTCCTGGCACCGGCGCCGGGACTCGCATACGCCGAGCCCTCGCCGCCCCGGGGAAGAAACACCGCCGATCCCTCCGCTGCCGTCTGGGACCGGCTCGCCCGGTGCGAGAGCGGGGGGCGCTGGAACGCCAACACCGGCAACGGCTATTACGGCGGGCTGCAGTTCGGGCAGTCCACCTGGGTGGCGCACGGCGGCCGGGCCTACGCCGAGCGGGCCGACCTCGCCACGCGCCGGGAGCAGATCGAGGTCGCCCGGTCCGTGCTGCGGACCCAGGGCTGGAATGCCTGGCCGGGGTGTTCCCGCCGCACCCGGCTCACCGAGGGTGCGGCCACTCCGAGGCCTCGCCGCTGAACTCCACGGCGCCGCGGCGCAGTCCGTACACCACCGTGGTCACGGCGCGCAGCTCGGGTTGCAGCGACTGCTCGGCCACGACCACGGTCCTGCCGCGCCGCGCCGCCTCCCCCAGCAGCGCGTACGTACGGGCCGCGGTCGCGGGGGACATGCCCTGGGCCGGCTCGTCCAGCAGCAGCAGCCCGGCAGGGGAGAGCAGTGCGCGCGACAGTGCCAGCATCCGCTGCTCGCCGCCCGAGAGGGTGCCCGCGCGACGGCCGAGCAGCGGGCGCAGCGGCGGATGGACCTCCGCTGCCCGGCCGGGGTCGGCGCCCGGCGGCAGGACGAGGGCGAGATTCTCGGCCACCGTGAGGGAGGCGAAGACGGCGCGCTGGTCAGGGACGAACATCAGTCCGCGGAGGGCGCGGGCGTGGGCGGGCAGCCGGGTCGCGTCGGCGCCGCGCCACTCCACCCGGCCGGCCGTGAGCGGGACGGTGCCCGCCAGGGCCCGGAGCACGGTCGTGCGTCCGGCGCCGTTACGGCCGAGGAGCACGGTCAGCCGGGCGGCCGGCACCGCCAGGTCGACACCGTGCAGGGCCTCCAACGGGCCGTAGCGCACGCGCGCGTGGCGCAGGGCGATCTCGACGCTCATGGCGCGGCCTCCTCGAGCACCCGTGCCGCCGGGCCCGAGGCGACGATCCGGCCGTCGGCCATCGCATACACGGTGTCGGCCAGACCGCCCACCAGATCGAGATCGTGCTCGACGATCAGCAGCGCCATGCCGTCGGCGGCCAGCGCCCGCAGGACCCGTGCCAGCGCGGCGACTTCGGCCGTGTCGAGTCCGGCGGCCGGCTCGTCGAGCAGGAGGGTCCGCGGGCTTCCCGCGAGGGCCCTGCCGAGCTCGACCCGGCGCAGCGTGCCCGTGGAGAGCCCGGCCGCGGGCATGTCACGGACGGGCCCGTCGAGGCCGAGCAGCCGCAGCACCGGCTCCACGGCGGCGGGGTCGCGCACCCGGCCCTGCTCGGCACCGATCCTGACGTTCTCGGCCACCGTGAGGGTGGGGAAGACGGCGAGTTGCTGGAACGTACGGGCGACAC
>NZ_JBQQBW010000092.1:0-27282 GCF_052245415.1 Streptomyces sp. 8N706
GACGGCGTTCCGTGACGGCGCGCCCCGGGTACGGCCTCGAGCCGGACGGGGCGCGCCGCCGTCTGTCGCCGCCTCGCCCGGCTGCTGTCCGTCGGCGCCTGCTCAAGCGCCCGTATCCGTGCCTGTGAGGGCCGCTTCCGCTGTCCGGCGCCGGGTTGTCGGTCCCGTGGACCACAATGGGGAGCCGCAGGGACGTACGGCACGGCAGGGGCGCAGACGGCGCAGGGACGGCAGGGCAGCTATGGCGGTATGGGACGACCTGGTCGGCCAGGAGCGGGTGACCGAGCAGCTCGCCGCTGCGGCGCGCGACGCCGACGCGTTCGTCACCGCCGCCGCAGCGGCGGGCGAGTCCCTCCCCGGACCCGCCGCCGAGAGCGAGCCGCTCGACGGGGCGGGGGCGTTCTCGAAGATGACGCACGCCTGGCTGTTCACCGGACCGCCCGGCTCCGGGCGGTCCACCGCCGCCCGTGCCTTCGCCGCCGCGCTCCAGTGCGTCAGCCCCGACCGGGCCCTGGGCGCGCCCCCCGGCTGCGGGTTCTGCGACGGCTGCCACACCGCCCTCGTCGGTACCCACGCCGATGTCGAGGTGGTCCGTACCGACCAGCTGTCCATCGGTGTGAAGGAGACCCGCGACCTCGTACGCCGCGCCCAGCTCTCACCCGCCAACGGCCGGTGGCAGGTGATCGTCCTCGAGGACGCCGACCGGCTCACCGAGGGGGCGGGCAATGTGCTGCTCAAGGCGATCGAGGAGCCCGCACCCCGGACCGTATGGCTGCTGTGCGCCCCCTCGATCGAGGATGTGCTCCCGACGATCCGTTCGCGCTGCCGCCTCCTCACCCTCCGTACGCCCCCCGTCGACGCCGTCGCGGACATCCTGATGCGCCGCGACGGGATCGAGCCCGGACTGGCCGCGTCCGCCGCCCGCGCGACCCAGGGGCACATCGGTCGGGCCCGGCGGCTCGCCACCGACGAGCGGGCGCGGGACCGCCGTGCCGCTGTGCTGAAGCTGCCGCTCCGGATCGATGACGTCGGTGGCTGTCTGAAGGCCGCGCAGGAGCTCATCGACGCCGCCGCCGAGGACGCCAAGCAGGTGGCGGAGGAGGTCGACGCCAAGGAGACCGAGGATCTGCGCGCCGCTCTCGGGGCCGCCGCCGGTACGGGCGGCCGGCTGCCCCGCGGTACCGCCGGGGCGATGAAGGACCTCCAGGACCGGCAGAAGCGGCGCGCGACCCGTACCCAGCGGGACAGCCTCGACCTCGCGCTGACCGATCTCACCGGCTTCTACCGCGACGTGCTCGCCATCCAGCTGGGCTCCTCCGTCGCCATCGCGAACACCGAGGTCCAGGACTCCCTGCGGCGGGTCGCGCAGAGTTCGACACCCGAGCGCACCCTGCGCCGGATAGAGGCGGTGATCGCCTGCCGGGACGCGCTGGACCGCAACGTCGCTCCCCTGCTGGCGGTGGAGGCGATGACCATGGCCCTGCGCACCGGGTGATCCCTCACCCGTATGAGGACTGCACGCCGCGCATGGAGCGTGAGCGTGCGGATACCCTCCGAACACATGACGCGAACTGAGGGATGCCCCGCATGGACACCAGCCGTCTGCTCCGCGCCTCCGGCGCCGTTCTCGCGTTCGCGGGCCTGCTGATCTCCGGCTGTTCCTCGGAGACGTCCGCCCCGGAAGCCTCCATCTCCACGCAGTCCGGCGAGCCGGGCAGCGGCGAGCGCAGGGCCGGCGGTGAGAAGGTGCTGCAGCCGCTGTCCGCCGCGATCCCGGCCGACCTCGAGCCCTACTACGGGCAGAAGCTGCGCTGGCGTGCGTGCGGCGCCGACGACTTCGAGTGCGCCACGATGAAGGCGCCTCTCGACTACGCCGACCCCGGGGCCGAGGATGTGAAGCTCGCGGTCTCCCGGGTGAAGGCCACGGGCCCCGGCCGGCGACTCGGCTCGCTGCTGGTGAACCCGGGCGGACCCGGCGGTTCCGCCATCGGCTACCTCCAGAGCTACGCGGGCATCGGCTATCCGGCGCCGGTCCGGGCCCGGTACGACATCGTCGCGATGGACCCGCGCGGGGTCGCGCGCAGCGAGCCCGTCACCTGTCTGTCGGACAAGGAGATGGACGCCTACACCCAGGTCGACCAGACCCCCGACGATCCGGACGAGGTGGAGGGGCTCGTCGAGGCCTTCAAGAAGTTCGCCGACGGCTGCCGGAACCGGTCCGGCGATGTTCTCGGCCATGTCTCGACGATCGAGTCGGCCAGGGACATGGACATCCTGCGGGGAGTGCTGGGCGACAGGAAGCTGGCCTACGTGGGCGCCTCGTACGGGACGTACCTCGGCGCCACCTATGCCGGGCTCTACCCGAGCCGGGCCGGGCGGCTGGTCCTGGACGGTGCCATGGACCCGTCCCTCCCGGCACTCCGGATGAACCGTGACCAGACCGCCGGCTTCGACACCGCGTTCACCGCCTTCGCCGAGGACTGTGTGCGGCGTGACGACTGCCCGCTCGGCACCAGGAGCGAGCAGGAGGCGGGCAGGAGGCTTCAAGACTTCTTCCGGAAGCTCGACGCCGATCCGGTGCCGACGGGCCAGGACCGCGATCTGGGCGAGGCGCTCGCCACCACGGGCGTGATCGCGGCGATGTACGACGAGGGGGCCTGGGCGCAGTTGCGCAACGCGCTGCGGTCGGCGATGGACGGCGACGGCGCGGGGCTGCTGGGTCTCGCCGACGCCTATTACGAGCGGGACTCCGGCGGCTCGTACGCGAACCTCATGTTCGCCAACCCGGCCGTCAACTGCCTTGATCTCCCGCCCAGCTTCGGCGGTCCCGACGATGTCCGCAGGGAGCTGCCGTCGTTCCGGAAGGCGTCGACGGTCTTCGGCACGGGGTTCGCGTGGGCGGCGATGAACTGCACGTACTGGCCGGTCGGCGCCACCGGCGCGCCGCGGCGCATCGAGGCGAAGGGCGCCGACCCCATCGTGGTGGTCGGCACGACCCGCGACCCGGCGACCCCGTACGGCTGGGCCCAGGGCCTGGCGGGGCAGCTCAGCTCGGCGTCCCTGCTGACGTACGAGGGCGACGGGCACACCGCGTACGGCCGGGGCAGCGACTGCGTCGATACGGCGATCAACACGTACCTGCTGGAGGGCAGGGCGCCGGAGAAGGGCAAGAAGTGCCGCTGAGCCGGTGCCGCGCGCGTGCTGCCGTGGGCCGGCGCCCTTCCCGGGCCCCGCGCGGTACGGGCCGGCGGGGTACGGGGCACTCCCGCGGACTGTGTAGACTGGCGCCGTTGCTGATGCCGGTCCGCACTGCCGCGACCAGTCATCCCGCAGCTCGCCGCCTTAGCTCAGTCGGCCAGAGCGACGCACTCGTAATGCGTAGGTCAGGGGTTCGACTCCCCTAGGCGGCTCTGACAAAGGCCAGGTCACATAGCGCGTGACCTGGCCTTTTCGCTTGCTCGGGGCAGGACGCGCCACACGACCGAGGCGTGGCTGGCCCAGCATCTCCGCGTCGTCGCTCCGGACGCTGACCTCGAGCCCCGTGCCGGCCACAGGGCGCGTCCATACGCTCGCGGCCGTCCTGCTGGGCGGCCGGGTACGTCAAGATCCCCGTTGTGCGGGTGAGCAGTTTCTGGGCGTCGGAGAGGCTGGTGGTCAGGCTTGGCGGGCGACACCGATCTGGTGCGCGTTTAGATCGTCAGATACGCAACCGATCGAACGTTGTACTCCTGGTCCTCGTGAGGCTTGGTCCACACGGCCCTCTTGTCGGCGTCGCTCAGCGGGTGCCGTTGATGATGCCCTGCTGCATGCAGTAGTTGCGGGCGTCGATCGTGACCAGGCGAAGACCTGTCCCCAGCCGATGCTGCAGTGGTCGGCCGCGCCCGAGACGACCGCCGCGTCGGAGGCGAAGTGGGGTTGTGCTGACGCCGCTCCCACATCGACTTGGCGACGTCACGGGAGTGGTAGCCGTCGGGGATGACGTAGAAGTCCTTACGGAGGATGTACCGGCCGTTCAGCCACTGCTGAAGGGACGGATGGTGTCCGAACCGTTGTTGACGGTGACGTAGGCGTCATGTTGAACAGGCCCTTGACGATCTTCGGCCAGGGGACTGCCCGGATACGTGACGCTCACGCCCATGTTCTGGTTGAGCCTCTCGACGGCAACCTTGACTCGGGAGTTGTACGTGCCGCCGGGCTCGAAGCGCGGGTCCGGCTCCCCGTGGCTGCGCCGCGCCGCGCCGACCGATCCCTGAGGGCCGTCAACTAGTCGTTGATACCCTGCCGTTCATGAAGGGCGGAACAGGACAGCGACGCCCGAACAACGGCACGTCGACGGATCCGAGCGCGCAACAGCTGCGGTTGTTTCTGCTGCTGGCTGAGGAGTTGCACTTCGGGCGCGCTGCGAAACGGGCGTTCATGACCCAGCCGGCGTTCTCCCAGCAGATTCGCTCCCTCGAGGAGCGCCTCGGCGTGACGGTGGTCGATCGTACGACGCGCACCACGGGTCTCACCGCGGCAGGCCATGAACTGCTGCCCGACATGCGCGCCGCAGTTGAGGCGGCCGATCGATTGAGGCAGGCCGCTGCCGAGCAGACCCGCGCCCTGTCCGGCCGGGTGGTGATCGGCTCGTTCGAGGCGATCACCTCCGTACCTCCGATACCGGCCATCCTCGAGGAGCTCAAGGCCGAGCATCACGGCATCGAGGTGGAAGTCCTGCGCATGGGGTTCGCCGACTGTGCCGACACCATCCTCGAAGGCGCCGTGGACGCGGCGTTCGTGTTCCCGCCGCTCCCGTCGGGAATCCAGATCCAGCGGCTCGCCACCATGCCCCGCGTCGTCTGCATGGCCGACAGCGACCCGCTCGCCCATCAGGGTCCCTTGACCCTCGACCAGCTCTCCGACCGGCCGTTCATCGGCTGGTCACCGAGGATTCCCAAGGTCTGGCGGGACTTCTGGGCCACGGACCCGCGTCCGGACGGCAAGCCGGTCCAGTACACCTCCCATCAGATCACGGAGTTCGAGCCCGCGCTGACCGCCATCGCCCTCGGTGAGGGCATCGAATTCCCGCCGGAGCCGGCCCGCTGGCTCTATCAACGTCACGGCGTGACCTATGTCGAGGTCAGCGACTTGCCCCCGTGCTACGCAGCACTCGCCTGGCGTTCCCAGGACCGCGACCGGACCATCGTCACTGCCCTCCGGCAGGCCGCCGCTACCGTCCTCGAGCGAGCTCGATAGGCAGGCGAAGGCAACCGCTCGCAGCGGCTCGACTGCGGGTGCACCAGGCCCGTGGTGCCCACTCGACCGAGGTCGCTGCGTCCTTGCCCTGACCTACGCGTTCCCGCAGAAGGTGATCGAGAGCGGCGTGGAGACCGCCGGGGACGGGCGGCGTGCCATGCCCAGGTCAAGCACACCCTTCGGCACCGGCCGCGCGTACGAACAGCTCGGGGTGCCGCTCTGACCTGGGATCTTCCTGACTCCCCCGGCACCGCGGGAGGAGTCGACGGGCGAGTGTCAGTGGGGGATGTCACGCTTCCTTCAAAGGGATATTGAAGGGAATCGCCATGATCACCACTGACTTTGTCCCTGGCTCCCCCAGCTGGCTCGACCTGGGTGCCCCTGATGTCGAAGCCGCCGCCGCCTTCTACGGTGCGGTGTTCGGCTGGGAGTTCCAGTCCTACGGTCCGGAGGCGGGCGGTTACGGCGTCTTCCGGCTGAACGGCAAAACCGTCGGCGCGGTCGGCCGGCTCACCGAGGAGGGGGCCCGTTCGGCGTGGATGATCTATTTCAACACGCCTGACGCGGATGCCACCGCTCAAGCCGTGGAGCGGGCGGGCGGCACGGTCCGGGTGGCACCGCTCGATGCCGACGGCGAGGGCCGGATGGCTCAGTTCACCGACCCGCAGGGCGGTCAGTTCGCCGTCTGGCAGCCGGGGAAGAGCAAGGGCCTGGAGGCGGTGGACACGCCGGGCACGCTGTGCTGGACCGAGCTCTACACCACCGACGCCGCCGCCGCGAAGGAGTTCTACGGCAGTCTCTGCGGCTGGAAGTACGACGACATGCCGCTGCCGGGCGGCGGGGGGACGTACTCCCTCGTCACTCCGTCCGACCTCCCGGAGGAGCGCATGCAGGGCGGCCTCATGCAGGTCCCCGGGGAGTACCTCGCCCTGGCGGGCGGGAGGCCGTACTGGCATCCGGTGTTCGCGAGCGCCGACTGCGACGCCACGGTCGCCAACGTCAGGGAGAACGGCGGCACGGTGCAGATGGGTCCGGAGGACGCGGAGGGCGTCGGGCGGCTGGCCGTCTGCGTCGACCCCTCGGGTGCGGACTTCGTGGTGCTCACCCCCAGCGAGATGTGACCTCCCGGCGCGGCCCGGCCGCACGCCCCAGGTGCGGACGCGGCCTGGGTGCCGAGGCGGCCCGAGTGCGGATTGGGCCCGGGCGCAGGCCCCGTATCGCCCGGCGCGGGCGATACGGGGCCGCGGGCGGGAACAGCGCTGTCACCGCGGCGACCAGCTGCTGCGAGGCGGCAGGAGCGCGGTGCGGCGCCCCGGTTCACCGCGAAGCCCGCCCGGGACCGAGGCCCCCAGGGCTGTCTCCCGGTGCCCAGGCAGGCCTCCCGGGTCGGAGTACCGAGGCGGGGTGCCCAGGGCCGGGTCTGTGAGGTTGCCGGTCGTTTCCCGATCCCGGGGCCGGGCCTGAGGAGCTGGCCGGGCTTGCGGGGGTGGCCGTGCCTGTGGGCGAGGCCCCTCGAGCCGGGTCTCGGAGGCGGCGGGCCTGTGGGGGCCGTCGCAGCGATGTGACCGGGGCCGATGGGTCAGTCGCCGGTTCCCATACCGGACATGACGACTCATCGCTAATAGGGGGCTTGCGCCGCCCCGGGTCGATTGTGCAAGGATCGTACGCATCACCCGGAACGCTGCGGGCCTCGGTGTTCTTACCGAGGAGCATCCAGCGTGCTGTCGTACGGGAAGGCCCCGCCAGCTTGTCTGCTTCGTTCGCCATGCCAGCCGCTGTGCGCCTGCCGCGCACGGTTGCCGCGCGGCGTGCGCTGCTGGTGACTCTCTTCCTCGGGGGTCTCCTGGGGCTGGGTTTCCTGTTCGGTGGCAGTGCGCAGGCGGCGGAGTCGGACGGCTCCTCCGGTGGGGCGAAGGCGACACTGTCCGCCCCGGTCCAGCAGCTTCGGCAGCACGCGAAGGACCGCACGGCCCAGCGCGAGAACGAGCGGGACCAGCAGGCCCCTCAGCGGCATGCCGTCGAGGACACCGTCGTGGAGACGGTCCGGCCGGTGGCGGAGCGCACGGAGCGGCTCACCCGCCCCGTGACCGACCTCCTCGACGACACCACTGACTCCACAGACACCGCCGACGTCACGGACACGGCCGGGGCGTTGGTTGGGCTTCCCGAGAGCAAGCGGGATGAGGACGGACCGCGGCCGGACACCGGTCGGCAGGGGCCCCGGCAGTCATCGCCCGGCGCACACACGGCACCGGCACCGACCCCGGCGCAGTACGCCGCCGGCCATGCCGACCGAGCCTTCTCCCTTGCGCAGCACGACATCGCGGAGAAAGCGGAGCAGGTACGGCCGGGTGGTGCGCCCCAGCCTCAGGACCGGCTACCGGTCCGTCTCCCGCAGGCGCCCGCCTCCAGCGGCTCCGCCTCGCAGTTCACCGGTGACGGCAGCGGTCCCCGGGGCGGGGAGGCGCAGGCCGCTCCGGCATCGGACGCTCCGCGGTTCGGCCTGACGGCCGGTGCGGTGCGCACGGCGAGCGGTTCGCCGACGCGTGAGCGCTCCACCGAAATCCTCGAATTCCCGGGCTAGGGCAGGCCGTTCCACGCCTCTTCGGACCTGCCGCGGCGGGGGCGGAACAGGTCTGCCCATCTTCCGAAATCCCTTGATTCGAAGGATCTATCTCCTATGCGCAAGAACATCCGACATCCCGTTTCCGCAGCCGCGGCCGCCAATGTCCCGGCGCTGCCCGCCCTTCGCGGCGTCCCGGCCGCGCCCGTCTCCGGCGGCTTCAACCCCCTCTACGGCATCACTGCTTGATCGCCGTAGTACAGCGCACCGTACGGGTGGCCCTCGTTGGGGCGAGGCGCCGTTCGTCGGATGTGCTCGGAGCCGGGTGATCAGGGCTCGGCGGAGAAGTCGCCTGGGAGGCGGCCCCTGATCGCACCGGCATCACGCACGTACGGGCGGCCCTCGTTGGGGAGGGGGCCGCCCGACCGTGTGTGCGGGGCCGGACGGTGAGACCGCGCGTCCCCGTGAGGACCGCGTATTCATGAGCCCGCACCGCCATAGGGGCGTCACGGAGCCGACAGCGGGAACCCGGGCTGATCGGCCAACGCCCGCAGCCAACGGGCCGGGCCCCTGCGTAGGGGTGCGGTGCCCGTCGCGTACGAGGCCACCGCCCGCAGCCAACGGGCCGGGCCCCTGCGTACGCGTTCGGCGCCCGATGCCTACGAGGCGCGGCCCGCCGCCCGGTACGCCCACCCGTTCCGCCAGTCGTACGTGTCTCCCCGTGGGGAGGGCCCGTCCGCCGTCCCGGAACCGCGCCGTTCGCCGGGTCCTCTTGGTGCGTGGCCACGGCCCGCGTGAGAGTGTCGAGGAGAGTGAACGCATGGTGTGTGAGGAGACTCCTGTGAAGATCACCGAGCCGGTGCTCGGCGCTCCCTGCTGGTCCGAGCTGGGCACTTCCGACCCGGCGGCGGCCGCCGCCTTCTACAGCGGTCTGTTCGGCTGGCGGGCCGAGACGGACCCGCGGTCGGAGGCCGGTGGTTACACGATGCTGCTGCTGGACGACGATCCTGTGGCCGGTCTCGCGCCGCTCTATCAGGAAGGGCAACAGGTCTCCTGGACCGTGTCCATCGCCGTGGCCGACGCCGACGAGACCGCCGGTGACATCCGGAAGGCGGGCGGCTCGGTCCTGATGGAGCCGATGGACGTGTTCGACCTCGGGCGCTTCACCGTCGTCACCGACCCGGGCGGTGCCGTGTTCTCCCTGTGGCAGGCCCGTACGTTCCGGGGCGCGGCGCGCCTGAACGAGCCCGGGACACTGTGCTGGATCGAGCTCGCCACCCGGGACACGGCGGCGGCCGAGGCGTTCTACTCGTCGGTGTTCCGCTGGAGCGCGGAGGGTGACGAGTACCGCCACTTCGGCGTGGGCGGACTCAACTTCGGCGGCATGGTGGCGATGGATGACCGCTATCCGCCGAGCCTGCCGCCGCACTGGACGCTCTACTTCGCCGTGTCCAACGTCGACGCGGCGGTGAACACGGCCACGCAACTGGGCGGTTCCGTGGGCCACCCGGCCATGGACATCCCGGGTACCGGCCGGGTCGCCGGTCTGTACGACCCGCAGGGCGGGGCCTTCGCGGTCTACACGCCCGAGCGCTGAGGGGGTGCTGGAGCGGGCTCTTCCGCGCGGTGGCGGCGGGCGCGCAGTGCCCAACCGGTGAGGAACACGCCCGCCGCAACCGCGTACGCCGCGGTGCCGAGGAGTCCTGCGTGGCAGGCGGCACCGAAACCGCGCCGCGGCTCGTTGGACCACGGTGGCGCCCAGCGCCCGCGCGATCCCGGAGGAGCCGTCGGACGAGCCGTTGTCGGCCACGACGGCCCGCCGGCCGACCGGGATGCGCTCCGGACTCAGGGCAGCGCGGCGGCTTCGTGCGGACAGGGCAGCACCACGTCGACGTCGGCGCGGAAGGAATCGGCAGGGAGACATCGGCAGGGGAGAAGTCGGTCACCCACAGCACCGTACGAAGCAGAAAGGGGCATTCCGGACTTCGGATCCTTACGAAACGCGGACGTCGGGCCGGGGCGGGCCGCCGTGAGCGGCTGTCGGCAGCGGACGGTGACAGGCTGGGGACATGCAGACGCCCGGACGCGTACTCGTGGTGGACGACGACCCCACCGTCGCCGAGGTCGTCGCGGGCTATCTGGACCGCGCCGGCTTCTCCGTCGAGCGTGCCGCCGACGGCCCCGCGGCCCTGGCCCGCGCCGAGGCCCGGTGGCCCGACCTGGTGGTGCTGGACCTGATGCTGCCCGGCATGGACGGTCTGGAGGTCTGCCGCCGGTTGCGGGGGAAGGGGCCGGTGCCGGTCATCATGCTCACCGCGCGCGGCGACGAGGACGACCGGATCCTGGGCCTGGAGATCGGCGCGGACGACTATGTCACCAAGCCGTTCAGTCCGCGCGAGCTGGTGCTCCGTGTCGAGTCCGTGCTGCGGCGTTCCCGCGCGGCGGCGGACGAGCGGACCGGCGGCCGGCTCGGGGCGGCCGGGATCGAGATCGACCCCGCCGCCCGACGGGCCACCAAGAACGGCGCAGAACTCTCGCTCACGCTCCGGGAGTTCGACCTCCTCGCCTACCTGCTGCGGCATCCCGGGCGGGCCTGCGGCCGGGAGGAGCTGATGCGTGACGTGTGGGGCTGGGAGTTCGGCGATCTGTCGACCGTCACCGTCCATGTGCGGCGGCTGCGCGGAAAGATCGAGGACGACCCCGCGGCACCCCGGCTGATCACGACCGTCTGGGGCGTCGGCTACCGCTTCGACCCACCGGGGGACGGAACGTCATGAACGATCTGCTGCTCATCGCCCTGTACGCGTTCCTCGGCGCCGCCGGAGCCGGGCTGCTCGGTGCGCTCGCCCTCCGCGCACTGCGGCACCGCTCGGTCGCCGTGTCCCTCACCGTCGTCGCCGCCGTCGCGGTCACGGCGATGCTCGCCGGGACCCTGGCCGTCGCCTGGGCGATGTTCCTCTCCGCGCACGACCTCACGGTTGTCACCACGGTCGTGGCGATGGCCGCCGCCGTCTCCCTCGCCACGGCGCTGCTCCTCGGCCGCTGGGTGGTCGCGCGCAGCAACGCGCTGGCCCTCGCCGCCCGTTCCTTCGGGAACGACGGCAGCTTCGCCGCACCCGACGGCGACGCGACGGCCGAACTGGCGGCCCTGGGCCGGGAACTGGCCCTCACGAGCGCCAAGCTGACCGAGTCCCGGGAGCGCGAGCAGGCCCTCGACGCGTCCCGCCGCGAACTGGTTGCCTGGATCTCGCACGATCTGCGCACCCCGCTGGCGGGTCTGCGGGCCATGTCCGAGGCCCTGGAGGACGGTATGGCGCAGGACCCCGAGCGCTACTTCCGGCAGATCCGCACCGAGGTCGACCGGCTCAACTCGATGGTGGGCGACCTCTTCGAACTGTCCCGTATCCATGCCGGCACGCTGTCCCTGGCCCCTACCCGGATGTCCGTCTACGACCTGGTCGGTGACGCCCTCGCCGGCGCCGATCCCCTGGCCCGCGAGCTGGGCGTCAGACTGGTCGGGGACCGCGTTGAGCCGGTCCCGGTCGAGGTCGACGGCAAGGAGATGACGCGTGTCCTCGGCAACCTCCTGATCAACGCGATCCGCCGGACCCCCGCCGACGGCACGGTCGCGGTTGCCGCACGGCGCCAGGAGGACACGGTCGTCGTCTCCGTCACCGACGGCTGCGGCGGCATCCCGGAGGAGGACCTCCCGCGGGTCTTCGACACCGGCTGGCGCGGCAACCACGCGCGCACTCCACCGGCGGGGGCGGGCCTGGGCCTGGCCATCGTCCGCGGCATCGTCGAGGCACACGCGGGCGGGGCCGGTGTCCTGAATGTGGACGGCGGCTGCCGCTTCGAAGTCACGCTCCCGGCGGCGCGGTCGTAGGCCGTGCGCGGCTGTCGACTGTGGGCGGCTGTGGGCTGGGCGGGACCGCGGGCAGCGCCGCGGTCCCGCGGTGCCGACCGGGACGCGGGTGCGTCGCGGTGCCGGGGTCGGTGCCGAGCGCCTCGGTTCCCAGGTCGCCGCGAGTACGGGACGGCAGGCGTCAGGGCACGCTCCCACCGTCGGACGGTTCGAGCGGTCCGGCCGGGTCGCGGGCCAGTGGTGCGAGGTCGGCGGTCACCAGGTGGAGCCAGACCGCGGTGTTCGTCGCCGCCAGCACCGGACGGCTGTCCATCGTCGCGTCGACCGGCGGCACCACCGGCAGCAGAGGAACGCCCCCGCCGTTGTTCCCACGGCGCTCGGCACCGGCGCCGGGGCCGGTCCACGAGGCAGGGCCGGTGCCGGGCCGGGAATCCGGGGCGGGCATACCGTCGCCCGCCGCGTGTTCGGTGCCGGGCTCGGGTGGGGGGCTCTCCGCCGCGTGTTCGGTGCCGGGCCCCGCGAGACCCCGCGCCGGGCGTGCGGAACCGGCCCCCGGCGCGGCTCGGCCGGACGGTTGCCGAGGCGGGCGGCCAGGAGATCCCCCGCACGCCGGGCGCGGTGCGCCGCGTCCACGAGATACGCCCGCACCTCCGGCCCCGCGTCCAGCGCCCCCGGCGCGTAGCGGACCGTCAGGCCCTCCGCTCCCAGCACCATCTCCTTCCCCGTGCCGAGAATGGCCTGCCAGTCCAGGTGCCGCAGCGTCGCGTCGGTCCGCTCCGACTGGTACATCTCGTATGCGGCCTGGGCCAGCCCCATGGTCTGGCGGGCCCGCTCACCGGCCCTGCGTGCTTCCTCCGCCGACGCCCGGTCTCCCGGAGGGCCCACCGCCACATCGACCGCGCAGCGTACGGCTGCCCCCGCCCGGGCGATGAACTCGCCCGACAGCCGGGACAGTTCCCGCGCGCTTCCCCGCGGCCAGGCGACCGTACCGATCAGCGCTCCGACCAGGCCTCCGACCAGCACGTCGACGAACCGGGCCTCGGCCAGCGTCCAGTTCACGGCCGAGAGTTGGGCGAAGGCCATGGAGACCACCAGCGTGAACAGGGCCTGGACGGCGGCAGGCCCCACCAGCGTCGCGCAGAAGGCGGCGAACATCACCGGAGGGAGCGCCACCCGGTACACCACGTCGGTATCGGCCACGGCGGTCAGCAGCACGGCCGCCACCACCGCGCCGTAGAGCGTGCCCGTCAGCGCCTGCCGCAGCGACGCCCGCGTATCGGCGGCCGAACCGCGCATCAGGGTCAGCGTGGCGAGCAGAACCCAGAAGCCATGGTCGAGTCCCAGCGGTTCCACCAGCAGCCGGGCGGCCGCCAGGGCGAGAGCGGTGCGCACCGCGCCCTGCCAGTAGACCGAACGCCGGGTGAGGTGGGCGTGGAAGCGCCGCGCCCACAGGGTGGCGGCGGACTTCTGGGCGTAGCGGAACGGCGGCGCCACCCGGCCCACGGCGGCCCGGCCCTCGGCGGCGACCCGGGCCGCCGTGACGAAGACCTGGGTGTGCAGGGCGGCCTGCCGTACGAGTACGTCCCATGGCGCGCGCCGTGCCCAGCCGCCCGGTTCGGCCCGGAGGGCCTCGGTCCGTTCCGCGGCCAGGGCCGTGAGCCCGTCCCGGAGGGTGGGATCGTCCGACGGTGCCGCCCCGGCGGCGAGCGCACCGGCCGTACGGTGCAGCGTCCGCCGTGCGTCGGCCAGCAGCGCCCGCCCGGCCGTCGCGGGCTCGACGGGTGCGGCCCGCGCCAGGTTGTCCACATGACAGCCCAACCGCCGCAGCGCCATCGCCGCCTGGGTGACGGCCCGGTCGTGGAGCGAGGGGGAGGCGGGGCGCTCCAGGGGCGGCAGATGGACCGGCCGCAGGTCGTCCAGCGCCGCACGCGCCTGCTCGGCGGCCCGCTCGGTCCGGGGGCCTTCCGCCGGGCGTTCCCCGCCGGCGTCCCATCCCGTCTCAGGAAGGCCGCGGATCCTCTCGGCGAGCACATCCGCTGCGCGGGCCAGCCGCTCCTCGTACCGGGCGGGCGCCGGGTCCGGCCACAGCACGAGCTGCGCGAGTGCGAGGCCGAGCACCCCCGTCGCGACGCCGGCCAGCCGGGAGTCGAGCGTGTCCAGGGCGTAGGGCGGAAAGCACGGAAGGATGTAGAAGAGCTGTATGCCGTTGGCGGTGCCGCTGAGTGCGGGGCCGGCCACGCCCGCGAAGCTGACCACGAATCCCACCACCGCCATGCCCGCGGCCGCCGCCCACGCGTTGCCCGCCAGCAGGGTCCCGGCGGTGACGAGGACGCATGCGGCCGGAAGGGCAGCCACACAGATCCGTGCCTGCCGCCGCGGGGGCGGCGGCACCCGGGAGAGCGCCCCCAGCGCCACGGCGCCGAAGAGCGCGTAGACACCCATGACCGGGTCGTCGAGCGCGTACCGGCCCAGGTAGAAGCCCCCGCACGCGACCGAGGTCACCCGCGCGGCTCTCCGGACGGTGACGAGATCGGGATCCTTGCGGCGGAGCGTCCGCAGGACCTCCCTCACGCCGCGCCGCCCCCGTACGACGCCACAGGGAGCGCCGTACGGGGCGTGGCCGGTCCGTGGCACATGCTCGCAAGCCTCACGGAACCGCATTGTTCTTGCTCGGCAGGCAGGATGCGGGGAGGCACTCCGCCGTGCGCGGTGGCGGCCGCACGCGTCGCGAGGCCCTCCGCCGTAGCCGGGGTCGTAAGGGCGTACGGACGGGTGCTCCGTCCGAAGGGCCGGGCCCCGGGGCGAGGGCCGGGGACCGCTTCAGGCTGTCCCCGGCCCTCCGGAGCCAACGGCGGCTCTCCGACGGACCGCCCGGACGGGGCTCAGCGGCGCGCCTTGGCCCGGTCCAGGGCGCCGACTCCGACCGCCGCCAGGGCGATCTGGATGAGCCATTCGATCCAGTCGACGCCGTCCGTGTCGGACACGTCGAGGCCCTGCGCCAAGGCGCTGCCGATGAGCGCCGCGACGATGCCGACGAGAATCGTCCACAGAACGCCGATGCGCTGCCGTCCCGGGACGACGAGCCTGCCCAGGACACCGATGACGATGCCGATGACGATGGCGCTGATGATGCCTGAGATCTCCATGGGATCCTCCATGGCCTCGAAGCGGTGCTTCTGAAGGTCCGTCTTCCCCGCCATGGCCGCTGGATGCCTCGGCCACGGTGGTCGGCCGCGGGGGGCCAGGGGCTATACGCGATGGGCGAGGACCGTGTCGACGGTGTCGGCCTCGGCGGGCGTCTTGTCCTCGCGGTAGCGCAGCACACGGGCGAACCGCAGGGTCACCCCCTCGGGGTAGCGCGTGGACCGCTGCACCCCGTCGAAGGCGATCTCCACGACGAGTTCGGGGCGGACGGTCACCACCCCGCCGTCGTCGCTGACCGCGATCTCCCGCAGCCGCTCGGTCTGCCAGGTCAGCAGCGCGTCCGTCAGTCCCTTGAAGGTCTTGCCGAGCATCGCGAAGCTGCCGTCGGGCCGCCGCGCGCCCAGATGGAGGTTGGACAACTTCCCCGTACGCCGGCCGTGGCCCCACTCGGCGGCGAGGACCACGAGATCCAGCGTGTGCACGGGCTTCACCTTCCGCCAGGACGCGCCGCGCCGGCCGGCGCTGTACGCGGAGTCCAGGGCCTTGACGACGACGCCCTCGTGGCCGCGGGCCAGGGTCTCGGCCGCGAAGTCACCCGCCCGGGCACGGGTGTCCTCGTCCGCCGGATCGCCGGCCACCATGCGCCGTACGCGCAGCGGTTCGGGGACGACCCGGGCCAGCTCCGTATGGCGCTCGGCGGCGGAGAGCGCGAGGAGGTCCCGCCCGTCGACGGAGAGCAGATCGAAGAAGACCGGCGAGAGCGGCAGGGACGCCTGAGCGCTCGTGACGTCCAGCCGGGAGCCCACGCGGCCCGCGGTCTCCTGGAAGGGTCGGGGCCGCCCCTCCTCGTCCAGCGCGATGACCTCGCCGTCGAGGACCGCCCGGTCCGCTGCCAGCTCCCGGGCCGCGGCCACGACTTCGGGGAGCCGGTCGGTGATCTCGTCCAGCGTGCGGGTCCAGATCCGTACGCTGTCGCCGTCCCGGTGCACCTGGATCCGGATGCCGTCGAGCTTCTCCTCGACCGCGCAGGGGCCGAGTTTGTCCAGCGCCTCGTCGACGTCCTTGGCGGTGTGGGCGAGCATCGGCTGGACGGGGCGGCCCACTTCGAGACGGAAGTCGGCGAGCGCCCCGGGGCCGCGCTCGAGCAGCGCTTCCGCGACGGCGCCGAGCGAGCCGCCGAGCATGACTGCTCGCCGTACGTCCGCGGGTGACGCGCCGGCGGCGGCCGACAGCCCCTCGACGGCGAGCGCGTCCAGGGCGCCCTGCCGCAGCTCGCCGCTGATCAGCCCGAAGAGGAAGCGCTGTTCCTCCCCGGTGGAGGCGGACAGCAGGTCACGCACCAGACGCTTCCGCTCCGCCTGCGCGCCCGTGCCGGACACGGCGGCGATCCGGCTGAGCGTCTCGTGGACCTCCAGCACGGGGAGCCGGGGCTCCCCGGCGGGCGGCACGGGTTCGCGCAGCGTGCTCCAGCCGACGCCGATCTTCCGCTGCGGCAGCCGTCCGGCGAGATAGGTGATGACGATCGGAGCCTCGGCGGGCTCCGCCTTCCGGAACAGCTCGGCGAGCAGGGCGACCTTCTCCGTACGGGCGGAGGTGGCCGCGACGTCCCTCGAGGTCCGGGCGATATCGGCCAGCAGCATGGACTCATCCTCACCCGGACGAGCGGCATCCGCAGCCGGATCGCCTGCGCGGCCCGCGGTCGCGGCGCCCCTTCCCACTCCCGGCTCCGCCGCCGGTACCCGTCGCCTCTCCGGTCATGGGCATCTCCCTTTCCGGCGTGGCTCGCGGGAGCGGCAGCTGATCGCTCCCCATGCCATGAGCCTCGCAGTGGGGTCCGACGGGGGGTCCGACCCCGATAGTGCGGTACGGCGCACACAGCACCACGTGCGCGGCCGTCAGATGATTCGCACCGACAGCGTTCGGGATCGCCCCGTGCACAACGCCAGGTGTGCCGTCTCCGCCTCCAGGGCGGTCGTCGGAACCGGATCGCTTTCCGCGAAGAGCTGGACGTCCACGGTGTCGTCCGTGAACTCCCAGACCCCCGCCACCCGTCCCCGGTGGACCACCACGGGTGAGATCCAGCCCGCCGTGCGGCTGACGGCCTTGCGGCGGTCGGCCGGCACGACGCGGGTGTCGCCCGTGCCGGGCCCCAGGACGTACTGGTCGAAGCCGGAGAGGAGACGGACCTCCTCCGACGGCTTGGTCCGGGCCAGGGCGCCGGCGTTCTCCGTGAGGACCCATGCGGGCCGGCCATCGACGTCGACGCTCGTCACGAGGTCGCCGAGCGAGGCGAAGAAGGCGCGGACCGCCGCCTTCCCGGACAAGCCGCGCGTCAGCCAGGCGTCGAATGTCTCCGCCGTCGCCGGGCCGTGGGCCCGCAGGTAGGCGGGGATCGCGGTGCGGGCCGCCTCCTCCGGGCCGGGAATCCCCCTCCAGCCGGGCACGTACGAGCGGGGCGAGACGAAGGTGACCCTGCCGCCCTGGCCCGGTCCGTGGCACAGCCGTCCGGTCCAGGCCAGGGGCTTGAGGACGGTTCCCCAGCCGGAGGTGAGCTGTTGGCGCAGCTCACCGAAGCCGGGGCGGGCGATGACCGCGTCGGTCAGCTCCTGACGGTTGAGGGCCCGGTCCCCGAGGATGTCCTCGACCGCGTCGCCCAGCGCCGTCATCTGCCGCGGCGTCACCCCGAACGCGCGCTGCCAGGCGGGCTTCTCCCAGGTCCGGGCCGCCGCCAGCAGCGACTGGAACGCGGCCATCTGCTCCGGTACGAGCAGGTGCAGCGTGCCTCGCATCGCCCAGGTCCTCACCACCGTGCGGGCCGCGAGGGCCTTCTCCACCGCCCCCGCTCCGGGCTTGCGCCGACGCGTGGCCAGGGCCAGTTCGGCCGCCGAGGCGACCTGGGCCTGCACTCCGGCCAGCCGTCCCACGAGCTGCTCGACCGTCGAGGCCGTACGGGGCGTGAGGCTCTGCTGCCGGAGCCGCCAGGCGAGCACCTGGTCATGGGTCACCTTCACCGCGGATCATCTCCCGTACGCCGCCGGTACGCGCGCGTGCCCGCGCCCGCGCCCCGTACCGGCAGTCTGCCGCACCGGTCGGACAGAGGCCCGGGGCGGCCGGAGTCCGCAGGCCTCGGGCGGCCGGAACTCGCAGACCCCGGGCGTCCGCCAACCGGCAGACCGCAGGCGACTGGAAAGGCAGACCCGGGCGGCCGGAACCCGCAGACCCCCCGTGCGGCGGGAGCGCGGAGACCCCGCGCGGCCGGAACCCGCAGGCCCCGGGCGGCCGGGGCCCGTGAACCGCAGGCGGTCGGCACAGCGTTCAGGAAGCCGGAACCGCGGTCCGCAGGCGCCTGGCATCGCAGAGTCCAGGCGGCTGCGGCCGCGGACCTTCGTGCTGTGACCGGGAAGGTTCACCGGCTCGCGACGCCCGGCACGGCACTCCCCCAGCTACCTCCCCCGGCCGAAGGCTGGGGGAGTGCCCCCACGCTCACGTTGTCGGAGTCGCCCGAGTACTCCCCTGGCCTTCGGCATGGGGGACCCCAGTACGAGGGCGACCCTCCGCCTTGCGATGCACCGCACCGGACGCCGCGAGCTTCCCGGCAAACCTTCCCGGTCACAGCACTTAGACGGCCGGTACGGCGGCCGGTTCCTGAAGGGAGCGGGAGAAGCGGCGCAGCAGCAGGACGGCCGTGGCGGTCAGCCCCGTGAACAGGCCGAACCAGGTGCCCAGAGTGTCCAGCCCGGCGCCGCTGCCGAGCAGCCAGGCCGCGGGCAGACCCACCAGCCAGTAGCCGACGAGAGTGATCCGGAAGCCGCTCTTGGTGTCGTCGAGGCCGCGCAGCAGCCCGACGCCGATGTTCTGCGCGCAGTCCATGTACTGCATGACGGCCGCGACCAGCAGCAGTCCGGTACCGATCTCCAAGGCGGTGCCGTCGCCGTCGAGGAAGGGCCGCAGGACGAGTTCGGGAGCCGCGACGTAGACGGCCGCGACCACGCTCATCACACCCGCGCCGCAGATCAGGGCCGTACGGGCGATCCGGCGGGCGGTGTCGGTACGGCCCTGGGCGAGTTCGCGGCTCACCCCGAGGGACGCGGCGTGCGAGAGGCCCACCGACACCTGGAAGACGATGTAGACGAGCTGGTTGACGGCGGTGTGGGCGGCGAGGGCCGCGCTGCCGAAGCTGCCGACGAGGAGGGCGACGACCGAGAAGAAGCCCGCCTCGGAGCCGTAGGTGGCGGCGATCGGGGTGCCCAGGCCCAGCAGCTTGCGGAAGGTGGCCGGCCGGGTGGACCAGATGCGGAGGGTGAGCATCGGCGCCAGTCCGGGATCGCGCCGGGCGGAGGCGTACAGCGCCAGGAAGGACAGGAGGTAGACCGTGGAGGTGGAGACGCCGATCCCGGGCAGGCCGAGCTCGGGGAGTATCCACAGGCCGTGGATGAGGGCCCAGTTGAGACTGGCGTTGAGGACCACCGAGCCGAGCGTGATGCGCAGCAGGGCCTGCGGGCGTCGCATACCGACGGTGAACTGGCGTATCGCCTGGAACCACAGGCAGGGGATCAGGCCTGGCGCGAGCGCGAGGAGCACCGGACGCATCCGCTCGATGACGACGGGGTCCTGGCCGAGGAGGGCCACGGCCTCGCCGATCAGCACCATCAGGACGGCGCCCGCGGCGCCCGCCAGGGTGGCGAGGGCCATCGCGGCCCGGACGAGTTCCCGGACCTCGGCCCGGTTTTCGTCCCCGTCGGCGCCCTTGCGCGCGGAGGCCGCCGCGACCTGGTTGCCGACCGCGGTGACCAGGCCCACGCCCATGGTCCGCAGCTGATTGAAGATCACCATCGCCAGTCCGCCGGCCGCCAGCGCCTCGACCCCGAGCAGCCCCATCATCACGGTGTCCGTGGTGGTCAGGGCGACCTGGGCGAGCTGGGTGAGGGCGAGGGGTACGGCGAGGGCGGCGAGTTCGCGGCTGTCGCGGCGGAGCGTGGCCAGGGGCGTCGGCGTCGGCTTGGGTGTCGGCATCGGTGTCAGTTCCCGCGGAGTTTGGTGAGCATCTCGTCGACCTCGCGCTCGACAGCGGTGTCGATCAGGTTGCGCCGGGCCATCCAGTCGTCGTCGAAGACGGTGTCCAGATACTTCTCTCCGCCGTCGTTGACCAGAGCGACCATAGTCGTGCCGGGGGGCACGGAGGACAGCCGGGTCAGCGCCTCGTACACGACGCCGCCCGCGGAGCCGCCGATCAGCAGCCCGGTGCGGGCGGCCACCACCCGGGCGGTGGCGAAGGCCTCGATGTCCCCGACCTTCACGCCCTCGTCGATGAGGTCGAAGTCGACGAGCGCGCCGATCTCGGCGCCTTCGGGGGTTCCGGTGCCGGACTGGTAGTAGTCGTGGGCGGGCCCGCCGAAGGCGATGGACCCCTTGGGTTCGACCCCGACCGTGGTCACGCCGGGGACGGTCTTCCGCAGCTCCCGTACGGTCCCGCAGAGCCCGCCGCCGGTGCCGACGGCTCCGACGAGTACATCGATCCGGCCGTCGAGGGCCTGGTCGAGCTCATGGGCGACGGGGTAGTAGCCGACGGCGTTGGCCGGGTTGTTGTGCTGTTCGGTGAAGACGGCGTTGTCGGCGTCCTTCGCCATCCGCTCCGCCAGCTCCTCCCGGGCGGCGGTGGCGAGTTCCTCGGTGCCGTCGTCCACGACGTACACGAGTTCCGTGCCGAGGGCCTTCATACCGCGCAGCTTGTCGGCGCAGGCGTGGTTGTCGACGACGGCGGTGAAGGTGTAGCCGCGCTCCGCGGCGATCACGGCCAGGCCCAGGCCGGTGTTGCCGGAGGTCGACTCGATGATGCGGCCGCCGGGGCGCAGTTCGCCGCGCTCCTCGGCGTCGAGGACCATCTGCCGGGCCATCCGGATCTTGGCGGTGCCGGTGGGGTTGTACATCTCCAGTTTCAGCAGCAGCCGGCTGCCGGTCCCGGTGCGGCACAGCTCGAAGAGCGGGGTGTACCCGATGAGGTCGGATACTCGGCTGACGACCGCAGGCCGTATGAGTGCGCCCTGTTCAGGGGTGGCTGTCATGAGGATTCCCGGTGGGGTCAGGGGGACGGGTGCCGGTCGAGACGCCAGCGCGGGCGCTCGCCGCCGCGCTCGATCACGATCTTCGGTGGCAGGGGCAGTTCGTGGAACGGGGACTCGTTGGAGTCCATCTGGTAGCCCGCGGTGTTGGGATAGACGAGGAGATCGCCGATCGCGGGCCGTGCGGGGAAGGCCACTTTGCGCCAGGTGAGCATGTCCGATTCCAGACAGCTGGCGCCGCCCACGCACGCGGGGAACGGGCCTCCCGCGGCGGGGCGTGTGCGTGGCACGAGCACCGGGTCCGGCAGGAACTCGCTGTTGAACCACTGTTCGCTCAGGCTGAGGCTGGTGCCGTCCACGGTCACGATCCCGTACGCCCGCGCCTTGACGCCCTGCACGCGGAAGACCGTCGAGCCGGCCCCGTCCAGCAGGGCCCGGCCGGGCTCCAGCAGCAGCGCGACCCCGGCCTCGCGCAGCAGCCCGGCGAGCGAGGAGCCCTCTCCGGCCGGGGTGGCGGCCAGGACGGCGCGCAGGGCGTCGGCCCCGGCGGTGGGGGAGTGGTAGGGGTAGAAGTCCGGGAAGGTCCTGTCCGCGTGGTAGTGCTCGGCGCGCTGCTCACGGGTGAAGCGGTCCCAGTCCTCCGCGGAGACGTAGTCCACCGCGAAGCCCCCGCCGATGCTGATGCGGTCCGCCCGGAGGCCGAGCGTACGGGCGCGGAGGCAGAGGCCGACCAGCTGTCCGGCGAGATCGGCGCGCGGCTGGACGGCGTACCCGGACAGATGAAAGCTGAAGCCCTCCATGTGCACGGTGCCGCGGGCCTCCTGGCAGCGCAGGAGTGCCGCGTCCAGCTCACGGTCGTCGAAGCCGAAACGGCTGTGTCCCTGCGCCGGGGGAAGTCGGCGCAGGAGCAGCCGGGCCGGGCGCAGCGCAGCCGCGTGGGCGATGACGCGCTCCAGCTCGTCGGGGGCGTCGACGGCGATCAGGGCACCCTGGAGGACGGCGGTGCGCAGCAGCTCGTCCGATTTGGCGGGCCCGGTGACGACGATGTTCTCACCGCGCACGCCATGGCCGAGGGCCTCCCGCAGCTCGCCGGCGCTGGCCACGTCCACGCCGGTCCCCGAGACCGCGCAGCGCTCGATCCAGGCGGCGGCCTTGTTCGCCTTCTTCGCGTAGTACACGTGCCCCTCGGTGCCGGTCTCGTCGAGGGCGGCGGTGAAGGCGGCCGTGTTGGCGTCGAAGCGGTCGGGCAGCAGGAAGTGGAACGGCCCGCCGAAGGCGTACGACAGCTCGTGCAGCAGATCCCCCTCCTGGAGTTCGCTCGTCCGGGGGTCATGGTGCGCGGGCAGCGAGAGGGGCGTTTCCGTCACTGCCACAGCGGCACCTCCGTGCCCAGCCCCTGCGCGATGGCGAGCTCGGCGAAGCGGTGGCCGAGGGCGATGTCCGTGACGACGAGACCGCTGTTGTAGGCGAAGATCCGCTCGGCGGGGTCGAGGCGGCCCCGGGCACGTCCGGCGATCACGGCCGGGAACTCCGCGTCCACATCGGGGAAGTTGCCGTCCGCGTCGGCCATGTCGGTGCCGGTGACGGCCATCTGCGCGGCGCTGGTGGCGATCACTCGGTCGGCCCGGTGCAGGGTGGACGGCTGGATGCCGTGTCCGACCAGGATGGAGAGCGCTCCCGGCTTCAGCCAGTCGCCCTCGATCGCGGCGGGGGTCGCGGGACCGGCCGTGGCGACCACGACGTCGGCTTCGGCGGCCGCGGCCCGCAGATCGGTGACGAGCTCCGGCTCGCGGTCGGGGAAGTGGACGGCAAGTTGCTCCCGTACGGCCCGGATGCCGTCGGGGTGGGTGCCGGAGAGGAGCAGCCGGTCCAGGTCGGGCAGGGTGGTCAGCAGGAACGGCAGTGCCAGCCGGCCCTGGGTGCCCGTGCCGACGACCAGTGCGGTGCGGGCACCGGGTGCGGCGCACTCGCGGGCGAGCAGAGCGGAGACGGCGGGCGTACGCAGCGATCCGATCCGCCCGCAGTCCATCATCGCGATCGGCAGGCCGGTGGTGTCGTCGTAGAGCGTGAGTGCCGTGTAGTAGTGCTGCCGGTCGCGGTCGAGCTTCAGACCGTGCTTGTAGGAGGTCTTGACGGCCACGACCTCGCGGGCGCCGTCCCGGCCGAGCATGGCGTAGGAGACGGACCGGCCGTCATCGGGTTTGACGGTGAGTTTGGGCGGGGTGACCGACGAGCCGTCGGCGAGGGCGCGGTACGCCTGCTCGACCACGGAGACGACGTCGGTCAGTCCTATCTCCAGGCCGGCGATGTCGCTCGTGCTGAGGACGCGCAGGGCGCGGTCGGTGTGCTCCACGGGGAACTCCTCGGGTGGGAACGGCGGTCAGACGGGAGCGACGATGGCAGCCTGGCCGTAGCCGTGCTCGTTCCGCTCTCCGGCCGGGCGGGTGCGGCGGTCCGGTACGCGGACCGAGGCGCGCTTGAGCCAGCGGTCGGTCCCGTCGTAACGGGCGCGGAAGGGCACCCGGCCGTGCACCACCACGTCGTTGTCGACGACGAGGACATCGCCCGGCGACAGGCTCACCGCCACGGAGACCCGGGCCAGTTCGTCCTCCAGCCGGGCGTAGGCGGCGCGGTACTCGGCCGGTGCCCGGTCCACCGGGGTGTATGCGGGGTCGAAGCGCATGGTGAGGCCGTCCTCGGACTCCCACAGGGTGGGGACCTGCGGGGGCTCTTCGGTGCTCGCCTGCGCCTCCTCGTAGGAGTCGTCCGGAAGGATCGGCAGCTCGGGGCGGGAGAGCAGCGCGATGTCCTCGGCGGAGAGCGCGGTCCTGCGCACGCTGGCCGCCGTGGTCGCGATGTTGTCGTGGTTGCGCATGCAGCCGAGCATCAGCAGATGGGCCCGGCCGGGATGGAAGGCGTCCTCCGTGTGCGGGCTGAGGAGGACGGTGCTGCTCGCCCCCGTCTGCTCCTGCTCGTGACCGGGTGAGGGGACGATGTTGTGGACGAAACGGCCGTCCTGCTGGCCCTCCCAGGCGATCGGACGGCCCATCACCGTGGCCAGCAGCAGGAGCGTGACGTCCCAGACCGCACCGGCCTCGCCCGCGGTGGACCAGTGTCCCGGGGTGGGGCCGACCGCGCTGTCGTCCACGGTCAGGCCGCGCAGGACGTAGACGCCGTCCGGGGTGTCGACGGGCCGGCAGAGATGGTGGATGCGTTCGCTGAGCGCGGCGGCGGACGCGGGAATACGTTCGAGCAGCGAGGGTGCTGTGGCGGAGCCGCACTCCGCGAGGAGTGCTTCGGCGGTCCGGGTCAGCTCCGAGGCGGAGTCGGCATCCAGCAGACGTACGGGTGCGGCTCCCGTATCCATGTGTGCATCCATCCGTTTCTTTCGGGGGTTCGACCGCACGCGGGCATGGCGAAGTGCGCCTGCGGGGACGCGGGCGCGCCAAGAAGGGAGTTGATCCATGCGGCGTGGGGGCAACGACGGGCCAGAACGTATCAACGGTGCGCCACTAAGGCAAGGCTTACCTAAAGTGAATCATGTCGAACCTCTCGTGTGTCAGCAAGGCGGCACAGAACGGCCGTTGTCGGTTTCGGCCCTTGCATGTTCGTGCCTCATTAGGGTAGGCAACCCTGAGTAAATGAAAGTGCAACATGGATGAAGCGAGGCCGGAGTGGACCTGACGAGACGGCAGATACTGTGGGCCGGTGGCGGGATCGGCGCGGCCGCGCTGATCACCGCTTGCGGGGGCGGCGACTCGGACGCCGGTTCGTCCGGCAAGGGCTCCGGCACGCCCCGCTCCGGCGGCACGCTCCGCGTCGGAGCGCTGGGCCGTGCGAACGCCATCACCCGCGACCCGCACGGTACTCAGTCCAACGAGAGCGACTATCTCGTCATCAGCCTGATCTACGACACCCTCACCGTCCCCGGGGCGAAGACCAATACCGTCGCCCGGCTGGCCAAGAGCTGGAAAGCCGACAAGGACCTGAAGACCTGGCGGTTCACCATCGCCGAGTCGGCGAAGTTCCACGACGGCACCCCCGTCACCGCCGAGGACGTGGTGTGGTCGCTGCGCCGTCTGCGCGGCACGCCCTCCGGCGCCTCCCGTCTCCCGGGTATCAAGGCCGAGAACATCACGGCGGAGGGCAAGAACACGGTCGTTCTGGTCTCCGACTACGCCAACGCCGAACTCCCGCAGCTCACGCGCCTCACCACCTTCGTCCTCAAGAAGGGCACGAAGGAGAAGGAGCTGGCGAAGGCCCCGGGCACCGGCCCCTTCAAGCTCGACTGGTACCGCGGCGGCAACGCGCGGCTCGTCCGCAACGACGACTGGTTCGGCGGCCGGGTCTACCTCGACGCGATCGAGGTGAAGATGTTCGAGAGCCCGCAGGCCATGGCGAGTGCCCTGCTCGCCGGGCAGATCGACCTGGCGTCCAACGTCGGCCCCGTCGCGGCCCGCACCGCCGAGTCCCGCAAGGACGTCAAGGTCGTGCGCCGCCCCGACGACATGGCGATGCCGATCGTCATGCGCACCGCCGACGGGCCCTTCGCCGACCCCCGGGTGCGTGAGGCACTGCGCCTCTCGGTCGACCGGAAGGCCATGGTCAAGCAGGTCCTCAGCGGATACGGCAGGGTCGCCAACGATGTGATGGGCACCGGCGACCCCGCGTACGCCAAGGACCTGCCGCAGCGCACCCGGGACCTCGCCAAGGCGAAGCGGCTCCTCAAGGCGGCCGACTTCGACCTCTCCAAGACGTATGTCCTGCACACCACGGAGGACATCCCCGGGCTCGCCGAGTCGGCCACGCTCTTCGCCACACAGGTGCGCGAGGCCGGGGTGAAGGTCAAGGTCGTCAAGCAGGAGTCCGCGGCCTTCTGGGACAAGACCTGGCTCAAGGGCGATCTCTACACGTCCTACTGGGGCACCAACGACTCCGTGGTCTTCTTCGCCAGCAAGACCATGTACTCCGAGTCCGCCCAGAACGAAGCCGACTGGCACGACAAGGAGTTCGACGCGGCGTACAAGAAGGCCGTGCAGACCGCCGATGCGAGCGAGCGGGCGAAAGTCCTGCACGAGTTCCAGGAGATCGAGCACGAGCGCTCCGGCTATCTCCTCTGGGGCATGGCCGACGGCATCGACCTCGCCGCGCCCACGGTCCGCGATCTGCCCGAGCTGCCCGGTTACGGGCGGGTCCAGCTCGAGCGGACATGGCTGGACCGCTGAGCGCGGACGAGGCCGTGGGGGACGGGATACGGCCCGCCTCCCCCGCGGCCGGTCTCCGTCTCGCCGGACCCGCGCTGCGGCTCGGCGGACTGCTGGCGCGCCGGGCGCTGCTGCTCGCCGCGCTGCTCGCGCTGGTCTTCGTCGCCGTCGAACTGCTGCCGGGTGACGCGGCCGACGCCACCTCCGAGCGCGGAGAGACCGCTGCCGACACCGCTCGGCGGCGCGAACTCCTCGGCCTGGACCGCCCGGTGACCGAGCGCTTCCTCGACTGGATGACCGCCCTGCCGACGGGTGACCTCGGGATGTCGGCGCGGGGCGAGCGGGTAGGGGATCTGCTGTCCGGTCCGTTCCCCAACACGCTGCTGCTGGGCGGGCTCGCACTGCTGGTCACGGTCGTCGTGTCGCTGGGGCTGGGCTGCTGGGCCGCGCTGCGCCCGGGGCGTGCGGTGGACCGTACCGTCTCGGCCACCGCCACCGCCGTCCTCGCGCTGCCGGAGTTCGTGGTCGCGGTCGCACTGGTGCTGGTCCTCGCGCTGTGGATGGACCTGCTGCCCGCCGTCACCACCGCGGGCGCCGATGGAACGCCCGCCTCCGGGGAGATGCTGGTCCTGCCGGTGCTCGCCCTGGCGATCCCCCAGATCGGCTGGAACACCCGGATCGTACGGGCGGCTCTCGCCGACGAGGCGAAGGCGCCGCACGTCGAAACGGCCGTCCTCGACGGGCTCCCCCCGCGCCGTGTCCTCGGCCACCACCTGCTGCCCGGTGCCCTCCCGGCCATCGCGACGGGCCTGGCCACATCGACCGGCATGCTGCTGGGCGGAGCCGGGGTGGTGGAGACGTTCGTCAACTACCCGGGCGTGGGGGCCGTCCTGGCCGGCGCCGTGGCCGACCGGGACACCCCGGTCATCGCGGGCGTGGTGATGGTGACCGGCGCGGTGATCACCTGCGTACTGCTGCTCGCCGACCTGGTGCGGGCCCGAGCGGCCGGAGGCCGGATATGACGTCACGGCGGTCGGGAGCGGAGCGGGGCGGAACGGCCGGAGCGGGCCCGGCCGCCGAGAAGACCACGGACGGGCCCGTGGCCGCGGAGAGCAGCACCGTGCCCGGCCGGATATCCAGATGTCCGGACCCCGCCGCGACCTCGTCCGCGGCGGGGTCCGGCACACCCCGCGCCGCAGGCGCGCCGCCCAC
>NZ_JBQQBW010000093.1:0-27109 GCF_052245415.1 Streptomyces sp. 8N706
GGGCGGTCCGTGGCCGCGGGGCCGGGTCCGCCACCTGGCGGGCCGGGCGGGCATCACCGCAGAATGATCACCTCCAGCGTCCGCGGTCCGTGCACGCCCTCCACCCGGTCCAGTTCGATGTCGCTGGTCGCCGAGGGTCCGGAGATGAGAGTCAGCGGCCGGGCCGGGTCCAGCCGGTCGAGGGCTTCGGGTACGGAGGCGACGATCTGCTCGGCCCGCACCACGCAGAGGTGGTAGTCCGGTACGAGTGTCAGGGCCCGGCGCCCCTGCCCTCGGCCGCCGTCGAGGACGAGGGTGCCGGTGGACGCGATGGCGGTGGCGGCGGTGGTGACCACGGCGTCGGCGACGTCCAGTTCGCCGACGGACAACGGCGGTTCGTCGTGGAGCACGTCCAGTCCGGACGGCCGGGCGCACCACTCCTCGGGCAGGCCCGGCGGTATCACCACCCGACGGGCACCACGGGCGGTGAGGGCACCGGCCACGGCCGGGGCGGTGTCCTCGTAGTCCTCCAGCCGCACCGACGCCCCGTAGTCGGACAGTCGTTCGGCCAGCATGGCGATGGCTTCCGCCGACCCGGGGGCCGGGGTCCCACCCCTCATGTAACGCCGGGCCACGGGTACGTCCTCGGGGCGTTCGCTGTCCGGCACGTCCGTCAGCGCTCGGCGTATACGGCTCAGGATCTCTTCACGGCCGCTCATCGGTGCGTCCTCCTCCACCAGTCGCGAAAGCTCTCGCGCGCCGGTGCCGGCGCGTCTCTGGCATCGGTCCATGCCGCCATCGGACCGGGCAGCCGGCCGATGCGGCCACGCCGGGAGACCAGCCGTCCGGCGGCGGCCGCGGCACGCTGCGCGACCACCAGCCGCGAGGGGGCGGAGAGCACCCAGCGCGCGGCGGTCATCGCCATCCGCTCCGGGGTGGGCACCCGTCGCTCGCGGGATGCGTCGACCACCCGGGCCCGCAGATGGACGAGCACCTCCGGAATGTTGATCTTGACGGGGCAGACCTCGTAGCAGGCTCCGCACAATGTCGAGGCGTAGGGCAGCGAGCGGTCCACCGCCGACTCGGTGCCCCGCAGCTGGGGGCTGAGGATGGCGCCGATCGGCCCCGGGTAGACCGATCCGTAGGCGTGGCCGCCGGCCCGCTCGTACACCGGGCAGACGTTCAGACAGGCCGAGCAGCGGATGCAGTTCAATGCCTGCCGGCCGACCTCATCGGCGAGTGTGTCGGTGCGGCCGCCGTCCAGAAGGACCAGATGGAACGCCCGCGGTCCGTCGCCGCCGTCCGCGGTGCCGGTCCAGGTGGAGGTGTAGGGGTTCATCCGCTCCCCCGTGGAGGACCGGGGCAGTGACTGCAGGAAGACCTCCAGGTCCTGCCACGTCGGTACGACCTTCTCGATGCCGACCACGGAGATGAGCGTCTCGGGAAGGGTGAGGCACATCCTCCCGTTGCCCTCGGACTCCACTACGACGGCGGTTCCGGTCTCGGCCACCAGGAAGTTGGCTCCGGAGATGCCGACCTTCGCGGAGAGGAACTTCTCTCGCAGGTGCCGGCGAGCCGCCTCGGCCAGCCGGCGGGGGTCATCGGTCAGATCACCGGGTGCGGCGACGCCGTGCCGGGCCATCTCCCGGAGGAAGATCTCCTTGATCTCCGCACGGTTGCGGTGGATGGCCGGCACCAGGATGTGCGAGGGCCGGTCCTGGCCGAGCTGGACGATGAGCTCGGCCAGGTCCGTCTCGTAGGCCGCGACGCCCGCTTCCGCCAGCGCCTCGTTCAGACCGATCTCCTGCGTGGCCATCGACTTGACCTTGACCACCTCCGTTTCGCCGGTGGCGTGGACCAGGTCGACGACGATCCGGTTGGCCTCCTCGGCGTCGCGGGCCCAGTGCACCCGGCCGCCCGCGGCGGTCACGCGCTCCTCCAGTTGGATGAGATAGCGGTCCAGATGGCGCAAGGTGCGTTCCTTGATCGCCCGCCCCGCCTCGCGAAGTTCCTCCCAGTCGTGCAGTTCGCCGACGGCCTCGGCCCGCTTCCCCCGGATGGTGTGGGTGGCGTGGGTGAGGTTGCGGCGCAGCTGTGTGTCGGCCAGGGAGCGGCCTGCCGCCTCGGGAAAGGCGGGCATGCCCAGGTAGGTGGAGTTCGTCATCGCGGATTCCCCACTCGGGTGGCGCACCGGGGCGGCTGAGCGGGCTGGGGCCGCTCCGGCAGCGGGGTTTCCTCGGTCGCTGCCAGAATCTCGGCCAGGTGCAGCGTGCGGACTCCGGTGCGCAGCCGGGACAGCGCGCCCCCGATGTGCATGAGGCAGGAGTTGTCACCGGCGCACAGCACCTCCGCTCCGGTGTCCAGCACATGCCGGACCTTGTCCGCGCACATCGCGATCGAGGTGTCGGCGTTCTTCAGCGCGAAGGTTCCGCCGAATCCGCAGCACTCGGTGGCCGAGGGGAGTTCGACCAGGTCGATGCCGCGCACCGCGCGCAGCAGGGCCAGCGGCCGGTCGCCCACGCCGAGCATCCGCAGCGAGTGGCAGGTGGGGTGGTACGTGACCCGGTGGGGGAAGTACGCCCCGACATCGGTCACTCGCAGGACGTCGACGAGGAATTCGGAGAGCTCGTAGACCTTCGGCGCGGCTTGTACGGCCGCGGAGAGCCGTGGGTCCTTGCCGGCGTGCGAGGCCACCGTGGAGTGGTGGTCGCGCACCATGGCCGCGCACGACCCGGAAGGCGTCACGACCGCGTCGTAGCCGGCGAAGACCTCGGTGAACCGGCGTACGAGGGGCACGCACTCCTTCTGGTATCCGGTGTTGAAGTGCATCTGCCCGCAACACGTCTGTTCCCGGGGGAAGTCGACCGTGCAGCCGAGCCGCTCCAGCAGTGTGACCACGGCCTGTCCGGTGGCCGGGAACAGGGTGTCGTTGAAGCAGGTGATGAACAGTGCGGTCCGCATGGTTCCTTCCTTGGGCGGTGGGCACGGTCGGGACGGGCCGGGGGCCTGTCCGACAGGAGCCCGGGTAGAGCCAGGTGTCGCATCAGCCAAGGGCTTGCCCGGTGGCGAGGTGACGTGGTGCGGTCAGCTGCAAGGCGCCGGATCGGCCTCGTAGTGGGCCTGCTCGGCCGATCCGGAACCGCGGCTGGGGGCTCTCCCCCGGACTCCGGCCGGGGGAGGCAGCCGGGGGAGGCCGTGCCAGGGGCGGCGACGGGGGTGCGCCTTCGCTGATGCGGCTCTAGGGCAGCATCCAGGCGAGGACGTTGGACTGCAGGAAGACCAGCAGACAGATGGCCACCAGCAGCAGCAGGCTCCATTTGATGGCACCGCGGAACAACTCGGATTCCCGGCCGACCATGCCGACCGCGGTGGCGGCGATGGTGAGGTTCTGCGGGCTGATCATCTTGCCGACGACGCCACCGGAGGTGTTCGCCGCGACGAGAAGCGTGGGATCGAGTCCGGCCTTGTGTGCGGCGGCCTGCTGGAGGGTGGCGAACAGGGCGTTGGCCGAGGTGTCCGAGCCGGTGACGGCGGTCCCGAGCCAGCCGAGAATGGGTGAGAGGAACGCGAAGGCCGCACCCGTACCGGCAATCCAGGAACCGATGGTGATGGTCTGGCCGGACAGGTTCATCACATAGGCGAGGGCGAGTACGGAGGCGACGGTGAGCAGGGCCCAGCGCAGCTTCGCCACTGTGGCGCCGAACTCCCTGACGGCCGATGCCGGGCTCACGCGGTAGACGACGGCGACCATGACACCCGACAGCAGGAGGAGCGTGCCGGGCGAGGAGAGCCACGGGAAGGTGTAGACGCTGGTGGTCGAAAGCTTCCCGGCGGCGGTGAGCACCTCCCCGTCGAGCCCCGGCCACGGGATCATGGCGTCCCTGGCGGCGAGGAACTCCTTGATCGGCGTCCACAGCTTGGCGATGGAGAAGACCGCGATGACCAGGAGGTAGGGCAGGAAGGCCATGAAGGTGCGGTGGCCGCTGCGCTCGTCCGCGGTCGCGCCGCCGCCCGGCGCCGGCCGGGTGCGCGTGGTCGTGGCCGGGCCGCTGCCGCTGCGGGCCGCGGCCGCCGTACCGGTGCCGGGGGTGTTCTTCTCTCCGTCCGCGGCGACGCCGGGCAGGTCGGCCCTGGCCTCGTCACCGCCGCGGGGCTGCCAGACGCGGAGGAAGAGCACGACCGCCGCCAGGGCGGCGAGTGAGGCGAGGATGTCGGTGAGCTCCACCGAGATGACGTTGGCGCTGAGGAACTGGACGAAGGCGAACACGGCGCCGCAGACCAGGGCGACCGGCCAGGTCTGCCGTACCCCGCGCCGGCCGTCGACGAGAATCACCAGCAGCAGCGGGACGAACAGGGCGAGCAGAGGCGTCTGCCGCCCCACATAGGCACCGATGTCGGTGTAGGGGATCTTGGTGAGGTTCCCCGCCGTGATGATCGGGATCGCGATGGCGCCGAAGGCGACGGGCGCGGTGTTGGCGACGAGCACGGTGATCGCCGCGCGTACGGGGGCGAAGCCGAGCGCCATGAGCATGACGCCGGTGATGGCCACCGGGGCGCCGAATCCCGCGAGCGCCTCCAGCAGGCCGCCGAAGCAGAACGCGATGATCACCGCTTGAATGCGCGGATCATCACTGATCAGGTTGAAGGCACGGCGAAGGTCCTCGAATCTGCCACTGACGACGGTGAGTTGGTAGACCCAGATCGCGGTGACGACGATCCACATGATCGGGAAGAGACCGAAGGCCGCTCCCTCGCTCGCGGACAGCAGCGCCAGATCGGCTGGCATGCCAAAACCGACGATCGCCACGACGAGAGCTACGCCGAGGGATGCCAGCCCGGCCACATGGGCCTTCAGCCGCAACCCGCCGAGCAGCACGAACAAGGTGAGCAGCGGCAGGGCTGCGACGAGCGCGGAGAGGGGGAGGCTGTCCGCAACCGGGGAGAGATCGGGCTGATACATGTGCCACTCCGTTGGAGCTTGGTCAGACCATAGCTTGGACGGTTCACACGCTAAGCAGTGACGAGCCGGGGTGTCCAGAGGTCGGCTGGAAAGAATTGGTCTGACCAAAACCCCGAAGGTAAGATCGAGGAGGATTCACGCACGGGGGACCCGCTCCGCGCGGGCGACGCGACCGGTTCGATCAGAGGGTGAAGGGGCTTTCCATGGCTGACGCGACGGCCTGGGAGCCGGTACCCCGCTCCCGCACCTTCGAGCTGGTCCTCGCCCGGATCGAGGAGCAGATCCTCGCGGGAAATCTGCGCGTCGGTGACCGCCTGCCCCCGGAACGCGAGCTGGTCGAGCTGCTCGGAGTCAGCCGGGCAGCCGTCCGGGAGGCTCTGCGCGTGCTGGAGGCGCAGGGGGTACTGCGGTCCCGCGTGGGCACCGGCCCCGCCTCGGGCAGCGTGATCGCGGCAATGCCCAGCGCCGGCCTCACCCAGTTGCTGCGCCTGCATATGGCGCTGGCGAACTTCCCCCTGTCCGACGTGGTGGAGGCGCGAGCCACGCTGGAGCGGTCCAGTGCCCGGCTGGCCGCGGAACGCGCCGGCGACGAGGATCGCGCCCGGATGCGCGATCCGCTGTCCCGCATGGACGACGCGGATCTGCCCCTCGAGGCGTTCAACGACTATGACACCGCGTTCCATGTCGCGATCGCCGAGGCCGGGGGCAACCGCCTCATGGCGGATATGACGATCGCCGTGCGCAGCGCCGTACGGCAGACCCTCCTCGCGGCATTCCATGAGTTCGAGGACTGGAACACCGTGGCCGACCGGCTGCGCGCCGAGCACCACGCCATTTACGACGCCATCGCCGCGGGGGACGCCGAACGCGCGGGCGACCTGGTGGAAGCGCATATCCGCCGCTTCCACCAGGACATCATCCACGCGGCGCCTCAGACGACCTGACCTTCAGCAGATGCGGGCGACTGCGCGATGCGGTTCCACGCAGGCCGTCGGCGCCACTCGGCACCATCGGGCCTGTCGGGGTCACATCGGGCCCATCAAGGCCGTCGGGCCTATTGGGTGACGGCCGTGATGGTGCCGACGCTGCCCGCCCGTTTGTTGGCCGCGTCGGCCTCTTCCCATGTGCGGTACTGGCGAACGACACCGTTCGGCAGGGTCAGCCGGTAGACGGTGACCGCTTGGCGGGCGCGCCCGCCGCAATTGCATCCCATGACCACTTCTCCTTCGATCCCGGCCACCGTGGCGGCCGCCTTGCCGGTCGGGTGCCGGCCCCTTCGCTGATGAGGCGCCCGAGCCGTACGGCCCCCGGAGAGCCGCGGCTTACGTCTGCCGCTCATTGACGATGTGTCAGGCAAAAGCGCTGTGGTGCTTCCGGCGGAGTCGCCGTCATGAAGAAGGACCGCGGGCGGTTCGACACTCGATGAGGAACGACGCCCAGGTGCGCGCCCCCGGTCAGGTCCGGGGACACCCGTACTCGATTTTTCCCCTTCGGAATGCCAGTGACACGCATACCGGTTTTTTCATATCATCCGGCCCTTACTGAGCAGAGCCGGTCGGCGGGCATCCTCCGGCCCCACGGGTCTCAGTCGAGCCAACTCGAGGCCAGTCCGGTGAGATAGGACAAGGTCAGGACCATGGCGGCGCCTTGGAACCAGAGCGTGTCCCCGATCCAGTAGGCAAGCGGCACGACGGCGGCGGCGACCCAGATGCTGGTGCACCAGCTACAGGTGACCAGATAGGCCGGTCTGGAATCGTCACCGAAGCGGCCTGCCGCCCAGGAACGGATCCCCTCCGCGAGAAGGTCCTTCGTTATAAATCGTGTAATGCGACAACTGATCCCGAGTGAGAGGAAAAACACCACAAGATTCATGGAAATCATGGTAAGGCGAAGACGCCGTATCCGACCCGGAGTTGGCCGCCCCGCTCACGACCCTCGGGCGGAGCCCACGCCTCGGCGACACATCCTCAAGGTGCCGAGATTGTGGCCACTCGAACGAACCCGGTGAGCGACCGTGCCACTACCGGGGGTAAGTGGCGATCGTCACGGCCGTACCGAGGGTTCCCGTCCGTCACGGTGGTCCAGGATGTTCGAGCGGCGTTCTTATGGCGTTCGTATGTCATGTACAGGTCTATCGCAGGAGGCGTGGTGTGAGAGCCGCACGGTTACGTTCGGGAAGTCGGTCGCGGTGGGGCGTCCGTCGGTTCTCGGCCCGGCCCGGTCGTGGCAGATGGAGACCGGTCGCGTTGGTCCCGGTTCTGCTCGCTGCGCTGCTGACAGGCACGGCCGCGCTGTCCGGTACCGCCGACGCCGTCGGGTGGGACAGGGCATACCCACTGATTCTCGATGTGGATCTGACCCCGAACCCGTCGTGCCACCGCGCGGTGCACGGGCGGGTGACGGTGTATCACCCCCACGGCGCGAAGCGCGGTGCGGACGTGGAGTGGCGGGTACGGGCGGGGAAGGCACGTCTGGCCGGGGGCACGGTCGCCATGAGCGGCTCCGTGGCCGTGGCCGAGTTCAGCGTCCCCTACGAGAAGGTGCCTTCGGCCGCCGCCGTGACGGTCGACGCTCGCGTGCTGAACAGCTCCGCGGACGGTGGGCCGGAGAGCTTCGGCAAGCCCTGGCGGGACCGGATCAGCCGTGGCTGCGACCCGGTGCGGGTGGCGGCGGTCGGCGATTCCGTCGTCTGGGGCCAAGGACTGGAGCACGACCAGAAGTTCTCCCATCTCACGGGTGAACTCCTCGGCCGGGTAACCGGGCGCGGGCACCAGCTCGCCGACTACTCCATCTCCGGCGCGGTGCTCGACGCTCCCGAGCTCCCCGCCGGAAACGACGACGCCGCCTGTCTCGAGCGCAAGGAGAAGCAGGACCCCGACGGGGACGGCGAGATGGAGTTCGGTGAGGTCACCCAGCAGATGCCGGATGTCTTCTGCCAGCTCGAGCGCGCCGGGGCCCAGGCACGGGCCGACGGGTACGGTCTCGACCTGGTGATTCTCAATGGGTGCATCAACGACCTGGATCCGTTTCTCGGTATCGCCGTGGGTCTGACACCGGGCTCGGAGAAGCTCCCCGAGGCAGTGGACCGTGAATGCTCGGGCATCGGTGCCGCTCCCGAGAATCCGGCCAAGGACGTTCCGTATTTCAGCGGCGCCAAGGTCGGCTACGGAGGCCGGGGTATCCGGGCGGCCATCGAGAAGGCACACTCCCTGCCGGGCCGTCCGAAAGTGATCGTGGCCGACTTCTACTACGCCTTGAGCCGTGCCAGCTCTCCGCTCCCGGCCACGCGGTGCTCAGTGCCCGGGCTCGCCGGGTCCGGGCCGGCCAGGTGCAGGGGCGCCCTGGGACAAGCGGCGGAGCGGTACGAGGACTACACCCGGCTCGCCAACGCTGCCTACCGTGAAGCGGCCGAGGCGGCCAACGCGGCATCCACGGACGGCGCCTACGCCGTGGCGGCCGACGGTCTGTTCACTGTGGACAACGCCCTCCTCGGCCCGGAATCCACGCTCTGGGAAAACCCGTTCACCGATCCGGGGTACGCCCTGCGCAAGTCCGCCTGCCCGGAACTGAGTGCGACACCGGTCCAGTGCCTGTCGGCGGCCGTCGCGCACCCGGACATCGACGGCGCACGGCAGTACGCCGACGGCTTCCTGCTGAACCCGCGGGTCCGCGACTGGTTCGGCCTCCCGCCCACCGGGCCCACCGCATCGTTCACGGTGAAGGGGAACGCACAACCGGCGGGATCGGACGTGCACTTCACCGCAGTCCGGCCCAGCGGGACCCCGGAGCCCGGGGACCGCTACGCGTGGTACTTCGGCGACGGCACGAAGCAGGAGACCGACGAGCCGGTCACGACGCACGTCTACGACCGCCCGGGGTCGTATCTGCCACGCCTGGTCGTGGTCGGCCGCCACGGACACCGTAGTCCGGCGGAGGCATCCGCTCCCCTCGAAGTGGTCGCACCGCCCGAATGAACCCTGGCGTCGAACGGGGACGGCCGGCCCGGGCCCAGGTGCGGCGGCACCGCACCATGGGCCGGCCGCCCTCCGCCGGGGCGGCGGCCCGGCCGTCTCTCCTCCGCATCACCGGCGGGCCGCCAGGTAGCCGGTGACGGTCGCGGCGATGGCCCTGCTGTAGCGGAGGACACCGGGAGACGGCACGGTGCAGCCGCGTGATGCGGCACCGACCGGCGCAAGGCAGTAGTGCAGAGCGTCGTCGTCCCGGTGCAGCCGGGTCACGCCGCCGTAGGACTGAGGATCGGTGCAGTACGCGGGGTGGGCCCGCTCGTAGGCGTCACAGGGCAGGTGCTGGGTCCAGGCGTAGCGGTCGTGGGGAAGGTTGTCGTAGGGGTAGGCGGCCATGCTCACCTCGCGGCCCGCGTCCGAGACCAGATCCCCGGAGGATGCCGCCTGCATCTCATAGATCCCGTTGATCCGGCGGGTCCGGTCCGCCTGGAAGGCGTCCGGGCCCTGCAGCACCCAGACCATCTTCGGGCGGGCGGCGCCGACGGCCCGGGCGGCCCCCGCGATCTGGTCCGTCACGGCCTCGGCGTCGGCGCGGTAGCGGGCGAAGTAGTCGGGTGTTCCGGCGTGGACCCCGTGCATACAGGGAGTGAAGTCCCAGGCGTTGCCCCAGAATTGAAGAACGACCACGCTCGGCCGGAGCGAGCGCACCAGGGCGGCCGCCTTGTCCTGGGGCGGCACGAACGACGACTCGGGCCTGCCCTCCAGATAGTCACAGAGTGTCATCCCGGAGTACGGCACGCTGGTGTAGTCCGCCGGTCCCCCGGCCCTGATCCCCTCCCCCACCGTGTCCTGGCTCTCGGTGGCGATCGAGTCGCCGAGGTAGAGGACACGCGGAATGCCGGAGCCCGCTGCCGAGGGCTGGGCGGGGACGGCTGTTTCCGGCGTACGGGCCGGGGCGGGCGTCGCGTTCCCGCCGCCCAGCGCGACGAGCGCCAGCCCGGCGAACAGCGCCCGTACGCCCCGGCTCCTCATACGGTTGTCCCCCCTGCTCCCCCGGCTGAATGGGGCTGCTGGCGGCCGCCCGGCCCGTGAAGGTCCCGGGCGCCCGAAGACCTTATTCCTTGAAGGTCTGGTGCCTTGAAAGCCTGGTCGCTGAAGACCTGGGCCATGAAAGCCTGAGCCATGAAGACGTGAGCCATGAAAGCTAGGGGCCATGAAGGTACGGGCCGTCGGCCCCGGTGTCCTACGGTCAGCGGACCGCTGCGGCGCTGCCTTGTCCAGACCCTTAGGGGCCGTTGACCCGCGGTGAGCCGACATTGGCGGATTCTTGGCTGTGCGGACAGGGGTTCGTGCAGGATGCCGGGTCCGCCCCCGGACATCGACTCGCTGCAGGGACCGGGGTGTTCACCGTCTCTGCTCGCACCCTGACACCCGAGGTCACCGGCGGACCCTGCGAGGGTCCGCGGGCGTGGTTGCGCCCGGGTGATGGCCTTTTGCGGGCGGGGCATCAGGGGCGTCGGGACGGTCGCGGTCAAGAATCTTCCGGCCGTCGGTCAACCATGCGCCGTTCCGGGGCTGTTATCTCTCGATCGGGGCCGGCAAGGGCCGGCCGCCGCGGGAAGAAAGCGGGTTCCCCATGCCGGATCCGGTGGTGGCGGGCATATTGCTGGGCAGCATCAGGATGGCGTACTGGCTGGCTCTCCACTGCATGGCGGTCGCCCGGGAAAGAACACGGGGACGTGCGGTCGAGGCCCTCGTACGCGCAGCCGGGCCGGGCTCCACCGTGCTGGACCGCCGTACGGACGGAAGCCTGACAGCCGTATATCCGGCCCCCCGGCGGACGCCACGGCGTCCGTCGGCGGCCGCTGAGGGGGAGCAGCCGAGATGAGCGGTGACACCGGGCGGCAGCCGCCCGCGACCGAGGACTTCGACGACTTCTTCGGCCGGACCTGGCCCTCCATGATGGCTCGGGCAGTCATGATGAGCGGCCACCGGCAGACCGCCGAGGACGCCGTACAGGACGCCTATACCGAGGCCCTGCGGAACTGGCACCGCATCGCCGCCTATCAGTCGCCCGAGGCGTGGGTGTACAAGGTGATGACGCAACGGGTGTGGGCCGCAAGCCGTCGCGGCAGACGGCAACTGCCGCTGGGGCTCGATGTACCGGGCCCCGCGACCGCACCGGTCGAGCGTACGGCAGAGGTGCGGGAGACACTCGGGGCGCTCGCCGCCCTTCCCCCGGCCCAGCGGGCCGCCGTCGTGCTGCACTGCCTCGAGGGACTGACGCAGGAGGAGACGGCGCAGCGGCTCGGGGTCACCCGCGGTACGGTCGCCGCGAGCATTCACAAGGCGAGACGCACCCTCGCCCGGATTCTGGGTCTGGCGGAGGAGCGTGGCACCGCCGACCAGCAGCTGGTGTCCGCACTGCGAGGCGCCCCCGGCCGCCCCGTGGTACCGGCTGACCGGCTCACCGGCCGGCTGCGGGCAGCCGAGGGGTGGTTGCGGGACGGCTGGGCGTACGAGGCGGAGACGGGGCGGCGGCTGGAGGCGGAGGTCCGGCGCCGGACGGACGAGACGATAATCCGGCGCCGGGCCGACGCCGACGCCGACACTGACGCCGACGCCGACACTGACGCCGACGCCGACGCCGACGCTGATGCCGACGGGCGCACCGGTCGGCGAGCGCGCCGCCTCGGATGGCTGCGACGGGGCGCGCGAGGCTCATCGGGGCATCGGCGGCGCGGCGGGGCCGAGGGCGACGGGGCGGCGCTGTGATGCCGGCCCTACGGGCTGCGCTGGCGCTGGCCCTGCTCGTCGGCTTCTACGCGATGATCACGGTGCTGGTGCTGTTCGACCTTTTCCTGATCCTGGCACCGTTCCTGTTCGCTCCTGACAGCGGGGAACAGCGCTTCACCAATGGCTCGCACTCCTTTGTCCTCGCGCTGGGCAGCGTTCCTGTGCTGATCGCCATCGCGCGCGGGGTGGCGGAGGTGAGCCGTCCCGCTCCGGTGGAAAAGCACGCCGTCCGGGTCTCCGCCCGGAGAGCTCCCGCGCTGTGGCGGATGGTCCGTGACGTGGCCTGCCAAGTGGGCGTACGACCACCGGACAGCCTGCTCCTGACCCCGGAACCGAACGCGGCCGTGACGGAGGACGGGCCGATGCTGGGGTTGGGTCCGGGACGGCGGCGGCTGTATCTGGGGCTGCCGCTGATGATGTGTCTCACGCGGGATCAGCTCCGTGCGGTGCTCGGCCATGAATTCGGGCATTACGCTCGGCGCCACACCTGGTTCGGTGCGCTGGTGCACCGGTGCGCCGCGGCGATGGGGACGACTCTGGACCGGCTGCGCCACCAGCCGGCCCCGCGCAACGCGTACTCGTATCTGGTCGGCGGGATGCTCCGTGTGTACGTCCGGGTGTTCGACAGTCTGACCTTCGCGGTCCGGCGGCGCCAGGAGCTGGAGGCGGACAGCGCGGCAGCGGCTGTCGCCGGGCACGAGGTGACGGTGGAAGCCCTGCGTCGCGCGTACGGGACCGGGCCGGCGTGGCGGCAGTTCACCGACGAGTGGCTGCTGCCCGCCGCCGCGCGAGGCCTGTATCCCGACGATCCGTTCCGGGCCTTCCGGTATCTGTTGGATGACGTGAGCGAAGCAGGGACACCCCATCTGTCCTCGCATGTGTCGAACGGGCCCGGTAGGCGGGGCGGTGCGGCCGGACAGGGCGATCCCGGTGAGCAGGGCGGTCCCGGTGAGCAGGGCGGTCCGGGCGGTCGCGGGCGAGCGGTCGGAGCCGGTCGCCGGGATGCCCATCCGCCGCTGGCCGCCCGGCTGGAACGACTGGCCGGGCTCCGCGCACCGGCGGGCAGCGATGACGGCGTACGGGCGTACGGGCTCCTGCCCGCGGACACGGAACCGATGGTCAGGAAACTGAGGGAGGGAGGTGTTTCGTCGCCGCCGGTGCCCTGGCGGAGTTGGCTGGAGGCGGCCGCCGGGAACCGGCCGATGGGTCCGCGTCAGCCGGAGCCCGTTGATCCGGCGGCACCCGCTCCGGCGCCGGACGCCCCGAGCGCCGGGGTCTCCCTGCACATCGCCCCGCTGGTCGATCAGGCGGCGGTGGAGGAAGGACGGAGGATCCGGTCCCTCAGCCTGACCGTGGGCGGGATCATGCTCGTGGTGATCCTCGGTGCCGTGATCCTGGCACCCGGTGAGCGTCCCTACGAACCGCCGGGCGGGGCCCGGTGCACCGTCGGTACGAACGGGACGTTGGCGTGCCCGGGGCCGGCGGGGCTGCCGACGGACCGCCCCGGGGGCTGGTCGACCGTACCGGATCTCCCGGCACCGACTGGCTCAGCCTTCGTACCGGGTCTCCCCGCACCCACCGGATCAGCCTTCGTACCGGAACCCGGCTTCGGAGATCGCTTGTCCCCGGAGCCGCTCCCCACTTCTGTCGTCTCCGGTCCGGAGCTCCGGGCACCGGCGGGCGACGGACCCGGCTGATCCTCCTGCCGGGCCTGCGGACGGTTCCCCGGAAGGGGCGCGGTGGACTGGCGTGCGGATTCCGGGGAACGCGCAGGAGCGAGCGGATCGGCGTCGTCACCTGCCGTCCGGGGCGCGAACCGGTGTCCTCGAATCGTCGTGCGGGGGGCATCAGCATGGTTCTCTGCCGCCCGGCGGGTCGGAGTCGTTCTCTGCGGCGCCAAGGCGGTCAGCATCGTCTCCTGCGGCGTGAGAGCGGTGAACGTCGTCTTCTGCGGCGCCGGGGCAGACCATCGACGATCATGGACAGTCCGATGCCGACCAGCCACTCGTCCTTGGCGAGGGCGATCCCCTGCTCGGTGGGGCGCAGACTGCCTTCCCGCCGCATGCCGGGAGTGCGCAGGTACAAGCCGACCAGCCCGCCCGAGAAGGCGGTCAGGCCCGCGCCCGCGACCGCGGTGGGCACCACGGGCAGCAGCAACGCCGAGCCGAGCACGATCTCGGCGGTGGAGAGCAGCTTGACGAAGCGCTGGGGCTCCAGTCTGCCCAGGAACGGGTAGGTGGTGGTGGCGAAGCCGTGCAACTGCTCCGCCGCCGACTGGTCCGCACCACGTTTGCTCAGACCGGAGTTGAGGAGGAAAGCTCCGGTGGTGATCCGGAGCGGCAGTTGCCGGGCCAAAGAATGTACGTCCATGAGAGGCCTCCTGACGGGATGCCGACGAACGCCGCTTCCCCCTCCGGGACCATGCCGGTCGCACCACCCGCCCCACGGCCGCGAGGAACACCGCCCGACGAACGCCGTTACGGAAGCGGCCACGAGCGCCGTTACGGAAGCGGTGGCCGCTGGCGTCCTGTTCCGGTGCCCGCTCCCGAGCCGTGTCCGGGCGAAGCCGAAGCGCCGCGTTTCCAGCCTCGCACCTGGGCGGAGTCCGATCAAACCGGGGCTTTCCGTACGCTCCTACCATCACGAGATGCCCGCTGGCTGCGCTCGTCCTACGCTGGGCGGAGGGGCCCCAGGCTGCGGGAGCTGCCATGGCGATGACGAAATGGTTCTTCGAGCCCGGCCACACCGCTGTGGAGTTCTGCGCCCGGCACATGATGGTCACTTATGTGCGTGGGCAGTTCAAGAATGTGCATGGCTTTATGGAAGTCGACCCGGATGAGCCGGAGAAGGCACGTGTCGGAGCGACGATCGACGCAACCCAGGTGTACACCGGCCAGCCTCAGCGCGACGCCCATCTGCGCAGTGCCGACTTCTTCGATGTCGAGAACCATCCGACCTGGACGTTCGTCGCGACCCGTATCCACCAGGCGAGCGCGAACGAATTCGAGGTGACCGGGGATCTCACCGTGCGCGGGGTCACCCGGCCCGTGACCTTCTACGCGACCTACCTCGGGCGCTGGGAAACCCCGTGGTGGGAGGACGGCCGGGACCTCGGGCCCCGGAAGCGCGCCGGTTTCTCCGCCAGGACCCGTATCAACCGCCATGACTTCGGAGTGAGCTGGAACGACGTGGTCGACCAGGGCGGTGTGGTCGTCAGCGATGTGGTCGACGTCACCATCGACGTCGAGGCCGTCCTCGAATCCACGGAGCCGGCCGCCACCTGACCGCCCCGGGAGACCCGCGGGCGGGCTAGGGCTTGTCCGACGGGTCATGCGCGAGTGTGGCCGGCGTTGTGGTGCTCGGACGGTGCGGGCATCCGGAGTGCGGCGCGGATCACTCACGGATCATCTCCGATCCAGGCCATTCCCGCCCTGGCTCTGCTTGGCTGGTGGCTCTGACGATCACAGGAGGTCGATACGCATGGCGCTGACGCACTGGGGGTTCATCTACACGGCGGACGGCAGCGCGGCAGGTGGCGATGTCAGCGTGGTGGACACGGGTACGTGCCGCAGTGTGTTCGTCGGGGTGGAGAAGCCCGAGGAGGGCATCGAGGTCGCGCGCCGCCTGGTGGGCGACGGCGTGCAACTGATTGAACTATGCGGGGGGTTCGGGCCAGTATGGGCCGGGCGTGTCATCGAGGCGATCGACGGCGCGGTCCCCGTGGGCGCGGTTGGCTATGGGCCCGAAGCGGTCGATCAGGTGCACGCGATTTTCTCCTGACGTGTGCCGACTCCTTCACTCCGAAGGGGGCGGCCCCGGCCCCTCGTAGGGCAGGCCGCTTACGGCCTGTCCAGGGGGTCATGGGCGGAGCCAGAGGCGGACGGCTGCAACGGTGACGGTGCCGTGGAAGACATACGCTCGCTTGTCAAAGCGTGTGGCCACGGCCCGGAAGCCCTTGAGAGCGTTGATAGTTCGCTCGACTTCGTTGCGGCGCTTGTACATCGTGCGGTTGAAGGCCGTGGGCCGACCGCCCGCGCTACCTCGGCGCTGGCGGTTGGCCCGCTGGTCTCTGCGTTCGGGAATGGTGTCTTGATCTGTCGGCGTCGCAGGTAACGCCGGTTGCGACGTGAGCTGCACGCCTTGTCACCGCCCGTTGATCACCCTGCGGTGACTCTTCCAGCGCCCGCCCCGCCCCACATTTCTCGGCAGGTGCGGCTCCAATCGAGCCCACTCCAGGTCCGAGAGATCACCCGGCCCCATGCGGGGCGGAACGACGCAGACGTGACCCAGTCACACGTCCCATCGGACACTGCCCAGTGCTGTGACCGGGACCGGGCGTACGGCATGGCGACGCGGCTCTACGGCTGAGGGGTCTGCCGGGCGCGCCCCCGGCAGACCCCTCATGTGCCCTGTCAGCCGGTCGGTGCGGGCACCTCTCGCCCGGCAGAGTTCGCCGTTGTCCCGGTGGCCCGGGGCTCCAGCACGCGCTCGGCGAGGTGGCCGAACAGCACTCCGAACGAAGCCCACAGCAGGGTCTGGATACCCAGGGAGGCCATGCGGAACTCCCACAGCGCCGCAGCCGGGAAACCGTGGGGGATGTTGTCCCCCGAGGGCAGAAAGACTGCGGCGAGAGCCAGGGCCGCGATGAAGGCGGCCGCGGCGGCGATGGTGGCGTTCCAGTTGCCCAGACGGTCGGCGAGCCGGCGTCCGAGCAGAACCGCCGCGACGCCCAGCAGGACGCTGAGCGCGATCATGAGGAAGTACAGCGTGGTCCGCTGGCCGATGGTGTCGGGGTTGCCCACGGCCGGAGGGCTGGGAGGATATGTCAGATACGGAACGAGGCAGAGGGTGACGAAGGCCGCGAGCGCGGTCAGCGCCGCCGTGGCCCGTGCGCCGAACCTGCCGACGCGGCCCAGGGCGAAGCAGAACGCCAGGGAGGCGATCCCGCCCACGGCCGTACCGAAGACCAGCACCGCGGTGGCCAGCCCAACGGTCGACTGCACCGCCCGGCTGACCAGCTCTTCCTCGCCGTGCCCGCCTGCATGGGCACCCTCGAAGGCGATGGCGGCGTCCACCGGTCCCTCGCCGATGAGATACGCCAGCCCGAACGCGAGCACACCCGCGCCCAGACCGGCGATCATTCCGCGCACCAGCAGGGCGCGTACTGTTGCGGAGTTCATGTGCGCGTCCCCTGTATCAGTGGCAGGGGAAGCCGAGCAGATGACGGCCGTCGTGCACCCACTCGTGCACACCTTCGCCGGAGATCACGGCTGTCGCGCCCTGTTCGGCGCCGACGAAGTACAACATCACGAGCATCAGGAGGCCGAAGAACGCGGCCCAGGGGAGGATCGCCCGCACCGGCAGCGGCCGGACGGCGGACGGGGAAAGGGAAGCAGGGGTAGCGGCGGACTGAGCCACGGCGAGACCTCCTCGGGAACACGCGTCCCGCATCGTTGGAGCATGCGACGACGGCGCCGGGTCTGACTCACCGACAGATCTCCCCTTTCCGGGAGGACCTGTTCGGCACACAGTGGCGCGACCGTGCCGGGCTTGCACCGGGCTTCCGTACGTACCGTCGTCCTATCACAACAGAAGGTACAGCCGATGTGCCCTTTCAGCCAAGACCGCCCCTGTCCCGGCCCCACGGTCTCACCGCAGGCACCGCTGGCTACCCTGTGCCTCGGACGAACGACATATGGATACTTGGAGCGCGGCGATGAGCATCCGGCTGACCCTGGTGTGCGCGGCGGCCGGGCCGGTCGTACGTGAGGTGCGGTTCGACGACGGGCCGCTCGACGACCGCGGGCGGGAGGAGGCCCGCGCCGCCGCAGCTTCCCTGCCGCCCGCGACACGTCACCTCGTCGCGCCTTCGCGGCGGTGCCGGGAGACCGCGGCGGCCCTGGGCCTGGAAGCGGACGCCGAACCGGCGCTGCGGGACGGTGACATGGGCACCTGGCGCGGCCGTAGCCTCGCCGACGTCGCCGCCGCCGATCCTGCTGCGCTCGCCGCCTGGACCACCGACCCGGCGGCCGCTCCCCATGGCGGCGAATCCCTCCTCGACCTCTGCGGACGGGTCGCCGACTGGCTCGACAGGCTGCCTGAGGACTCCGGCCGTGTGCTCGCGATCACCGAGGCGGCCGTCGTCCGCGCCGCGATCGGGCACGCCCTCTCGGCTCCCCCGGAGGCGTTCTGGCGCATCGACGTTCCGCCGTTGTCCATGGCCCGGCTCACGGGGCGCAGCGCCCGCTGGAACCTGCGCCTGGGGCCCGTATGAGCCTTCTCGCCCCGGCGAAGCCCCCGGTACGGTGCGAGCAGAGGCGACGGATGTTCTACCTCGCCTCGACCCACGGCAACGGATCCTCCAGGGTGCCGCTTCCGCCTACCGCGAACCGGTCGGCGGCCCCGCGCCGTTCATGCCGTCCAGTTCCTGGATCGTGCCGCCGACCTTCGAGCGGAGTTGTGCGAGGACGCCCGGTCTGGCGCTGATGGCCCAGCGCGGCCCGACGAGATACGTCCCGCCGTACATACGGGCGGTGTCCAGCCAGGTCAGCTTGTACTTCTCCTCGGGGAAGGTGGTGACGAGGTAGTCACCCAGGGAGGTTTCGCAGACGCCTTCCCGGAGCTCGTCCGCTTCGGTACGGATATTGACCTTGCAGCCCGTCATGGCGGCGATCTTCTCCACCTTCGGCGGAGCCGGGGCTACGGCGCTGGGTTTCCGCTTCGGCTTGTCCGCCGTCGTGGCGGTCTTCTCCGCACCGCAGCCCACGGCCAGGGAAAGGATGACCAGACTCCCCAGAATGCGGGCGCGGCGTGCGGCGTGAACGGTGGGCGGTCCCGGGCGGGTTCGCCCTTCCCCTTGGTGTTCGGCCACGTCGCCTCTCCGTATCGGCTCTTTCCCGGCCCGCGGGCGTTGCGGACGGGTCCTCTCGGAGATACGGAGGAACGCCGTCGGCTGCTCACCGCTCGCGTGCCCGGATGACCGTGGTGGCGGTGGTGCGTACTGGTCGGCGCCCCTCACCCGTCATGACGGCCCCCGGGGAGGCGGTCGGCCCCGGCCTGGAGGTCGTGTGCGGTCGGGTGGAGGGTGAGGGTGCGCTCATGTGGCAGGGGTGGCTCCGGCTGGTTCGGGGACGATCGGCGTGAACCGGGTGGGGAGGGTGGCGAGGGCGCGGTGGAAGCCTCCGGGGCGCCACTCCAGCTGGTCGTAGGGGACGGCCAGTTCGATGTCGGAGAGCCAGACGGTGAGCCGTTCGATCGCGGTGACGGCCACGAGCAGCGCGTGGTCCCGGACGGGGCAGGCGTGCGGCCCCGCGGACCAGGCCAGATGGGAGCCCGCGCCCGTTCCCGCAGCTGTTCCGGCGCCTGCTTCGACGTTTGGTCCGGTGCCCGTTGCGGTGGCATGGGGACAGCGGAGTACGGACTGGTTCGCCGCGGCGTAGGAGATCAGGACGAGTTGACCGGCCCGGATCCAGGTTCCGTGGAAGTAGAGGTCGCGGCGGGGGAAGTGGGCCCCGTAGTTGGCCAGGGGCGGGTCGTACCAGAGGACTTCCGTGATGGCGTCGTGTGCCGTGAGGGCGCCGCCGGTGAGGGTGGTGTAGTAGCGGTCGTCGCAGAGCATGCGGGCCAGTGCGTTGCCGATGAGGTTGGTGGTGGGTTCCAGGCCGGTGCCCAGGGTCAGTACGACCTGGTGGATCACCTCCTCGGTGCTCAGCCCGGCGGGGTGCTCGATGAACCAGCTGATGAGGTCGAGGCCCCGCTCCCGGCCCCTGGCGGTCACCAGGTCCGTCACACAGCTCTCGAAGGTCCGGTTCGCGGCCGTGGCCTCCTGCGGGGTGTTGCCCTCGAACGTGCCCGCGAGAGCGTCGAGGAGACGGGAGCTGTCGGCGTCGCCGAGCCCGAACAGCCGGTTGAACAACAGCATCGGGAGGACACGCGCGTACTGGCCGATGAGGTCGGCCCGTCCGGTGGCACCGAACTCGCCGATCAGCGAGTCGGCCGCCCGGTGGACCAGGGAACGCAGCTCGTGCGGTTCGACCATACGGAAGGAGTCGGTGATGACGCTGCGGTAGCGCTCGTGCACCTCCCCATCGCTGAACAGGGCATTCGGCCGCCATCCGAGCATCGGCCGGACCGGTGAGTCGGCGGGGAGGGAGTCCTGCCAGGGCCTCGGGTCGTGGGACCAGTCGGCGGGGTCGTGCAGCAACTCCAGTGCCGTTCGGTAGTCGGTGACGAGCATGGCGCTGACGCCGGGGGCGATCTCGACCGGGGCCAGATCGCCGTACTGGCGGAGTTCGGCGTAGGCGCTGTTCGGGTCCGCGGCGAACTCGGGCCCGTACAGGCGCGGGGGGACATGGTCGCGGTGCGCGGGGCGGTCCGGCATCGGCATCGCACCGGGGGGCGGCGGGAGGGTCATCGGGCGGCTCCGACGGGGGCGTGGGCCATGACGTGACGGGCGAGGGTGATCAGTGCGTCGGCGGACTGGTCGCGGTCGCGTGCGTCGCACACCACGAGCGGTGTGTCGGGGAGCAGATCCAGATGGTCGCGGAGGATGGACGGGTCGTGCAGTGGCGCGTCGGGAAAGGCGTTGACGGCGACCGCATAACGCAGCCCCGCCTCTTCGATGATGTCCATGACCTCGAAGGATGCGTCCAGACGACGGGTGTCGACGAGGACCAGGGCGCCCAGGGCCCCTTCCACGATGTCCTCCCACAGCGGCAGGAAACGCTTCTGCCCGGGAGTACCGAACAGATAGAGGATCAGTTCGTCGGAGAGCGTACGGCGGCCGAAGTCGATGGCGACGGTCGTGGTGGCCTTCTCCCGCACCCCGGACAGATCGTCCACCAGCGCCCCCGCCTGCGTCAGGACCTCCTCGGTGTGGAACGGCGGTGTCTCGGACAGTGTGCGGATCATCGTCGTCTTGCCCACTCCGAAGGGACCGGCGATCAGCACCTTCACCAGGATCGGTTCCGAGGCGTCCTCCGGCAGCGCGCCGGGGCCGCCGCTAGGACTTGAGTCCATGGAGTCCATTGATCAGTTTCTCCAGAAGGTCCCGGTCGGGCCGCTGAGCGGGAGGGATGGGAGGACGGGTCCGAAGGTAACCGGCTTCGACGAGGTCCGCCGCCAGTACGCGCGCGATGCTGAAGGGCAGTCCCAGCCGGGCGGCGACCTCGGCCAGCGGCAGCGAACGGCCCTCCGGGAGGATGTCGAGCACCCGCCGTTGCCCCGGGCTGAGCTCTCTCGGCTCCTCGGGCGTGGCCGCCTGCAGGACGGACAGCCGTTCGAGCGAGATGCGGTCGTCGCCCTGGGCCCGTCCGCCGGTGGCCAGATAGTCCGGTACCAGCCGTCTCCTGGGGGGCCTGGGACTCATCGTGGAGCAGCGTTCCGACGTGGTGGACAGGTGACCTCCTGCACGCCGAGGGCGGCGGCCTGACGGTGCAACTGGCGGGAGAGCACGCCCATGTTGATGTCCGGGGCGGCGAAGGCCACGAGGCAGGCATGAGGGCCGGCGGGCACGGCCACCAGCCAGCCCTCGGCGGACTCCACCACGGTCTGGCGCAGTTCGGCGGGGCCGCCGGTAAAGGCGCTGGTGGTGGAACGAGCCGCTCCCTGCAGGGCGGAGAGCATCGCGGCGACGCCTTCGGCGCGATGCCTGCTGAGGTCAGGTGACCGTCCCTGGACGAATCCGTCGCTGGAGACGAGCGCGGCGTGCTGTACGTGCGGCAGTTCCAGCAGGGGGGCGAGCACCCAGGACTGATCGTCGGCCGGGGGACGGCGGGCGAACGTGCTCATGCGGGTGGGTTCCCTTCTTCGGTGCGGTCGGCATCGGAGCCCGTGGCGCGGCGTCCGGCGGCGGAACCTCGTTGCAGGGCGGCCCACTTCTCCGCGCTCTCCGCCGCCTCGGCCGTGGAGCGCGTCGTTTCGGGGCGTGCCCGACGGCGGTCGGACGCCCGGTCCTCGGCGGCCCGGCCGTTGGCGGCCCGGCCGTTGGCGGCCCGGCCGTTGGCAGTCCGGCCGTCGGCAGTCCGGCCGTCGGCGGAAACGGGTTGGCGCCGGCGGCGTCGCGGCAGGGCGCCGGGCCCGGGGGCGGGGGCCTCCCCAGATGCGGCGGAAGCGTCGGTGCCCGCCGCGGAAGCGTCCGGGTCCGCGTCCGGAACCTCCGGGTCCGCGTCCGGAACGTGCGGTCTCCAGGACGGAGCCTCCGGGTCCGTGAGCGGAACCTCGGCACTCGTCACCGGGGATTCCGCGTCTGCGAGCGGTACTTCGCCCCTGCCCGCCGAAGCGTCGCGGTCTGCGGGTGGAACCTCACTGTCCGCACCCGGAGTTCGCGGGCCTACGACCGGTGATGCGCTGCTCGCAGCCCGAGCGGCCCGGTCCGCGGCCGCTACCTCTGGACGGGGATCCGGGGCATCCGCAGGGTGTACGGGATTCGCGGCCGACGGAGATTCCCGACCCGCCGCCGATGCTTCAGGGCGTGGATCCGCGAGGTGGGCGGCGTGTGGCAGGTCCGCGGCAGACGCGTTCGACGCGGCGGCGCCGGGAGCGGGCGGGCCGTCAGACGCGGAGTCGGGCGCCCCGATCGGTTCAGAGGAAGAGGGCCGGGGAGCCATCGCCGACATCGGATGCCTCGACTCGTCCAGCAGGGTCAGCAGCGGATCACGGGGGATGAACACGGTGGCGCGGACTCCCCCGTAGACGCTGGGTTCGACGTGCACACGGAATCCGTACGCGCGGCAGAGCTGCCCGATCGCGGCGAACCCGGATCGCGGCGGGTCCCCGAGTTCCGTCAGGAGCATGGGCTGTTCCGCCGTCATCAACTCCGCGGCGCGCTGCCTCTCGTCGGCGTGCATGCCCACCCCGGCGTCGTCGACGGTGACCGAGGCGCCCCCGTCGGTCTGCTGGACGACGACACGGACGGGCAGAGCCGGAGGTGAATGGTGCAGGGCGTTCGCCAGGAGCTCGGTGAGGGCGACGGCCACCGGTTCCACCGCCCGTGCCACCACCGCGACCGGATCCCGCAGATGATTGGTGACCTGGATGCGCTGGTACCCCAGCAGCCGGGAGCTGGCACCCATGACGATCTCGGACAGATAGGAGTCGTCGCGCGCCAGGCCCGGCCACGCGTCCGACACGATCCCCGTGACCTGGATGCGCCGCAGAATCTGTTCGTTGAGGAAGTCCACATCGATCAGGTCCTGCATCACCTTCTCTCCGTCGTAGCGGTGTTGCAGTTCCTGGAGCAGCTCCTGCATCCGGTAGCTCATCGCCTGGATGCGCGTGGTGGCGCCGCGCAGCGCGGCCCGCGCCGCCGAGTCCATCCTCTGCCGCTCCGCGAGCACGGCGTCGCCGACGTTGTCCAGCACTCTCTGCCCCGCCCGGTCGACGTCACTGTCCGCCCATTCGGGGTCCAGCAGCCCCGGAACGGCGAGGTGCGGATGGGTCAGAGCCGCTACGGCACCGGGCACGCGCCCATCGGCGAGATGCCGCAGCTCGGCGCGCAGCCCCTCCAGTGCGGCAAGCGTCTCCGCTCCCCACTCGTCGGCTGCCGCCAGTTCCGCCGCCGCTGTGGCGCGCTCGCCGCGCCGCGCCCGGTACTGCTGCACAGCCAGCAGGGACGAGACCAGCGCGCATGCGGCGAGAACCCATGCCAGTACCGCTACCAGGTGCTGGTCCATCGAGCCTCACAGGAAGAATCGTTACGGTGGGAAGGTGAGAGCCCTCGGGTCACGTCATCCGGTGGGCGGCTGAACGTGTCCTACGGAGCGGGGTCGCACCCGTCCGTTCAGAAGAAGGCACCAGCCGCTCGGCCTTCGGCCCGCGGGCTCGGCTACGGGGCGAGTCCGTCGGCATATCCGGTGGGTTTCGGCGCCCGGCCCGGCGCCCTCGTGAACCACCCCAAGTCATCACGTTCCGCAGCCGACTGGCCGTCATAGGTGAAGATCGTAGGATACAAATCACACCGCCGTCAGCCGTGATGCGAATGTCCCTGAAGGTGGCCCTTGTATGTGCGGGTTACCTCCAACTGATCCGCATAGGGGCGAACCGAGGGTTCGCTACCGCTTCGGCAAGGCGCCCGCCTGCCGAGCGGTTCGGCAGGCGGGCGGCGACGTAGCGAGAGGGGGCCGTGGACTTCCGGGAGTCAGCGACGCCGATCGATGGGGACAGCGATGTCTTCGACCGGTTGCCGCTGAGGGAAGTCACCGATGAAGCGGGCTCGTCCGGTGAGCAGGTTCACCTGGTAGAAGCTCCGCTGGTCGTCTCCGCCGCGCCGGTTGTCGGTGCTGAGGGTGGCATAGCCGGTGTTGGTGCCGCGGTCGGCGTCGGTCAGGATGTCGAAGCCCGCGTTCGGCCCGGCGTTCACCCCGAGGCGGCCGGTGGGGAAGAGGGTGCCGTCGTTGGGCGGTGACTGGATGGAAACTCGGTCCAGGTCGGTGTCGATGTCGAAGAGGGTCGTATTCGTCGCGGGGTTGAGGTCGTTGTTCGTGTAGGCGGCACCGGTCACACCGGTCGCGATGCGTCTCCGGTCGTTGCCGTTGTCGTTGCCGTTGTCGTTGTCGTTGCCGTTGCGGTTGTTGCTGTTTCCGCCACCTGCGCTGTTGGCGTTCCCGTTGTTGTTCGCGTTCGCGTTGCCGTTGTTGTTCCCGCTCGCGTTACCGTTCCCGCTCGCGTTGCCGTTGCTGTTGCTGTTGCCGCTCGCGTTGCCGTTGCCGTTCGCGTTCCCGTTCCCGCTCGCGTTCCAGTTGCCGTTACCGTTGCCGCTCGCGTTGCCGCTCGCGTTGCCGCTCGCGTTGCCGCTCGCGTTCGCGTTGCCGTTGCCGCTCGGGTTGCTGTTGCTGTTGCTGTTCCCGCTCGCGTTGCCGTTCGCGTTCCCGTTGCCGTTCCCGCTCGCGTTGCCGTTCGCGTTCCCGTTGCCGTTCCCGCTCGCGTTGCCGTTGCCGTTCCCGCTCGCGTTGCCGTTGCCGTTCCCGCTCGCGTTGCCGTTCGCGTTCCCGTTGCCGTTCCCGCTCGCGTTGCCGTTGCCGTTCCCGCTCGCGTTGCCGTTGCCGTTCCCGCTCGCGTTGCTGTTCCCGTTGCTGTTGCTGTTCCCGTTGCTGTTACCCCCGGTGTCGGACGACCTCGGCGGGTTGGTCAGCCTGTCGTCCGCGACGGTGGTGCCGGGACGGGGTGTGCCGTTGCGGTCGTCGATGTTGTGACGCAGGTTCTGGCTGGTGTCACTGATGATGCGGAGCCGGTTGGCGGCGGGGTCGAAGTCCACGCCGAAGAAACGCCCCTTAAGGCGGATGGTGAGCTGCGAGACCTTACGGGCCCGGACTTCGTCGCCGCCCCCGCCGCCGCCCCGGAGACCGGGGGTCGTGAGGGTGTAGATGCCGCCCCGGTTCCCGACGCCGTACAGCCGTCCGTCCTGCACCCGGTAGTCGATGCCCACCAGGAACTGGTCATTCCTCAAGCCGCTGATACGTCCCAGGAAACGCACCTCACTGGGCCGGTCGGCTGCAAAACTGACCAGGGAGCGACCCCCGACCAGACCGACGACCGTGGTGCTCCGCGAGAAGCCGTCCGCCGCGTGCACGGCTCCGCTCTCGTCGGCACTGGACGCGCCGACGGGGCTGAGCAGCCCAACGCCGGCGGCGACGATCAGCGCGCTGACGATCACACGATTGCGCATAGTGGAACTCCATCTTCGGTGCAGCCCACTGGTTTGGGCCGCTCTCAGCCGGACATCTTCCGTCACAACGGACTAAATATCAGATATTCCCATGAGAGCGGCGTTTCTCCTCCGCCTCGAGGCGCTCCTTCCTTCCCGCCCCACAGGTCACCCGGCTGCACGCAGCCCGGGAACGGCAGTACGACCGTCCGGCCACCGCTCGGTCCCGGCGTGCAGGCGGTACGGAGATCGGTCCGGTTCCGGTAGGTGACGGAGCGACAGGGGCGTGCGCGGGTGAGGGCCACGTGGGCGGGGGACGGGTCGCCGGACCCTGAGAATTCTCAGGGTCCCGAACTGCCGTTCGTGTTCTACGTTCATGGCCCCAGGCTCCGAACAGCGAAGCCCCGCCCCGCCCTGCCGCGAACCGTCCCCACGAAGGTCGAACTCAGCCGTGAAGCCCGCTCCCCCACCGCGTACCAGGTCGTCCCGAGCCCTCGTCACGTTGGCCATGGCCACGCTGCTCCTGGCACCCACCGCGATGGCGACGCAGCCTTCGCGTTCCGCGCGTGTCGAGGTGCCCGCGCGGGTAACGGCGGGAGTCGCGGTATTCGACCGGCGAACGGGAACGTTCACCGAACGGATCAACGCGGAGAGCCAGTTCCGTTCCGCATCGGTGGTGAAGCTGCTGATAGCGCTCGACTATCTGTGGAACCGTGGCCCGGCGTACGACGTACCGCCCGCGGACCGTCGCCGGCTGGAGTCCATGCTCCGCAGCAGTGACGACAGCTCGGCCAGTCAGTTCTGGGCGGCGGACGGCCGGGCCGGGATCGTCAGGCGGATGGTCTCGCGGCTCTCCCTGACCGGTACCGCGGGTCCGCCGCCAGGTTACCCGGGGTACTGGGGTTACACCGCTCTCACCGCGTCCGACACGGTGAAGGTCTACCGCTACATCCTCGACTCCGCACCCGCGGCCGTCCGCGACTTCGTCATGGGCAACCTCCGCGCTTCCACCCGCTGCGCCGCGGACGGCTTCGACCAGCACTTCGGTATACCGTCCGCGTTCCGGCGCCCCTGGGCGGTGAAGCAGGGGTGGTCCGGCTTCGGCTCCGGCGGAGGGTGCATACCGCACGCGACGACCGGAGACAGCGTTCCGGCGGCCCCGGAGAACAGCCGCGGGGGCGCTACGCCGGACGCGGTCGACCTGGACCGGGAGGCACTGCACACCACCGGGACGGTGGGTACGGACGACCGCGCGATCGTGGCCGCCTTCACCCTGCAGCCGGACGGCACCTCGTACGGCAAGGCCTGCGCCCGGCTGAGCGCGCTGACCCGCTCCCTCCGCGTGCCCGGCGCCGTCCGAAGGGCGGAGACTCGTCCCGTCAGGGCCGATCGCTGGCGGGAGGGAGACCGGGCCGGGTCCGCGCGTAGCGCGTCGGTCAGGTTCGGCTCAGGTGAGGTGAGGACCCGCGGGCAGCGTGCTGATGCCAGGGCTCGCCGGACGTGGGCTACCCGGTGACCACCGACACCGGGGCCGAGGTCGAGGCCAAGTCCGGAGCCGAGCCAGAGCCGGGGCCAAGGCCAGAGCAGGGCCAGGGCCGAGGCCGGAGCAGGGCCAGGGCCGAGGCCGGAGCAGGGCCAGGGCCGGGGCCGAGGCCGGAGCAGGGCCGAGACCAGAGACGGAACCAGAGCAGGGAACGAGACCGAGACGGAACCAGAGCCAGGGCCGGAACCGGGCCGGAGCCAGGGCCCGAGCCTGGCCCGGGCCAG